>JAEWWF010000122.1 GCA_023396465.1 Pseudomonadota bacterium | reverse complement strand
CATCATGGTGGCTGGCGGATATGATGGCGCGCGAGCTCGCGCCATCCTGGAGTCGGACCTTGCCGATGTGGTCGCCTTCGGCCGCCCCTACATCAGCAATCCCGACCTCGACGCCCGCCTGGCCGCCGGCCTGCCGTGGGCGGAGCCGGACCGCGCCACCTTCTACGGCGGCGACGCACGCGGCTATACCGACTACCCGCCCGTCACCCAGGCGGCGGAGTAAGAGTCGAAGGAGCGGGCGCCGACCGTCGGGCCGGCGCCCGCCTCCGTCTCAGCCGTTGTCCATCTCCTCCAGCGCCATCATCGATTCAGGCAGCACCTGGCCACCGTCCACCACCAGCCCCTGGCCGGTGATGTAGGCGGCTTCGTCGGTGGCGAAGAACAGGGCGGCGTTGGCGATGTCGTCCGGCGTGCCCAGCCGCCGCTGCGGGATGGAGGCGGTCATCTTCGCCAGATAGTCGGCGCCCAGCCCCTCCAGTCCCTCGGTCATGATGTTGCCGGGCTGTACGGCGTTGATGGTGATGCCGAAGGGCGCCAGTTCAATGGCGGCGGTGCGCACGAAGCCCATCTGCCCGGCCTTGCTGGCGCCGTAGTGGGCCCAGCCGGGGTAGCCGGTGATCGGCCCGGTGATGGACGAGGTGACGACGATGCGGCCGCGCCGCTGCGCCTTCATGATCGGCAGGCAGGCGGACACCGACAGGAAAGTGCCCTTCAGATTGGTGGCGATGACGCGGTCGAAGTCGGCCGCCGTCATGGTGCCAAGCTTGGCGGCCGGGAAGATGCCGGCATTGGCGCACAGGATGTTGATGCCGCCGAAGGCGTTGCAGCAGGCCGTCGCCATGGCGTCGCAAGCGGCGGGGTCGCTGACGTCGGCGGCGATCGAGCAGGCCGTGCCGCCGCCGGCGGTGATGGACTCGGCGACGGCGGCGGCCTCCGCCTCTTCCAGCGCCACCACCAGCACCTTGCAGCCAACGGCGCCGAAGCGGCGGGCGATGCCACGCCCGATGCCGCGTCCGCCACCGGTCACGATCACGGAACGACCGCTGAGAGAGGTAAACATGGGGGTCTCCTGCGTGCGTGGACCATGCTGTCAGTCTAGCCCCCGGCGCCGGCCCCGGGCGAGCCGATCCGGCGCATGGGAGCCCTGCGACCGGCCGCCTACCAGCGCACCAGCAGGGTCCAGTCGCCGGGCAGGTAGCCGGTCAGCAGGGTGGTGTCGCGGCCGTCGGCCTCCAGCGCCGCCCGGAAGGGGTCGGGGCTGGCGTAGAACATCAGGCGGTCGGGGCGCGGGTGGTCGGGCGACAGCATGTTGAAGGCCATGCCGCGCCGGTTCATGGCGGCGAAGGCGCGCAACTGGGCGATGACGGCGGCCGTCCACTCCAGCGCGTCGCCGCCGGCCAGCACGTTGAAGGTGCCGGAGGCGAAGCCGTAGTCGGCCTCGCGGGTGGCATGGTCCGACTCGATGAACGCCGCCCGGTGGTCGGGCACGGCGGCGCGGGCGGCGGCGACCATGGCGGCGGTCATGTCATAGCCGGTGTAGGCGGCGATGCGCAGGTGCGGCAGCCGCAGCAGGAAGGGGAACAGGGCGCCGTAGCCGCAGCCGAGGTCATTGACCGTCACCGCCGCGCCGGCCGGCTCGCCCTCCATCACCCGCACCAGCTGGGCGAAGCGCAGCAGCTGGCCGCGCCGGTCGCGCCAGCCGACGCCCTTGGCCTGCGGCCCGTGGCGCTTCACCGCCAGGGTGTAAAGCCACTGGATGCGGGCGAGGCGCTCGGCCTCGGCTTCGGTGTCGTCGTCGCTCTCCGCCCCGCCCATGCCCGGCTCCGCCGCCGTCAGCCCAGGTAACGGTCGAGGATGCGCTCCACCGACCCGACGTAGGAGCCGCCGAACAGCCGCACATGCACCAGCAGCGGATAGAGGTTGTAGAGGTCGCGCCGTTCCTCCATGAACCCCGGCGCCAGCGGCCGCAGTTCGGCATAGCGGCGGAAGAAGGCGTCGCCGAAGGTGCCGAACAGGGTGGTGAAGGCCAGCTCGATCTCCGGGTCGGCGTAGTAGATGGCGGGGTCGACGAAGGCGGCGATGCCGTGCTCGCCGCACAGCACGTTGCCGGTCCACAGGTCGCCGTGGATCAGGCTGGGCCGCTCCGGCTCCAGCAGCCAGCGGTCGAGCCGTCCGGCCAGGGTCTCCACCCGGTCGCGGCAGGCGGCGGGCAGGCGGCCGGCGCGGTGGGCCTCGGCGGCCATGGCGAGCAGGCGGTGGTCGCGGAAGAACGGCAGCCAGCGGTCGCTCGGCGGGTTGGGCTGCGGCAGGCCGCCGATCAGGGTGTCGCGCTCCAGCCCGAAGGTGGGGGCGGTGACGTCGTGCAAGGCGGCGATCAGTTCCGCCGCCTGCTGCTGGCAGACCGATGTCACCGCGCCGCTGCCGCTGCACGCCACCCATGTCATGAGCAGGAAGCCCGGCTCCGCCACCAGCACCCGCGGCACCGGCAGGCGCGAATGCTCCGCCAGATAGCGCAGCATCCAGCCTTCGATGTCGAGCCCTCCGCCATCGTCGTCGGCCAGCTTCACCACCACCGCCGAGCCGTCGGACAGGTCGGCGCGCAGCACGTCGCCGACGCAGCCGCCGGCCAGCGCCCGCAGCGCCTTGACCGTCCGCCCCGTCACGGCAGCGATACGATCCTCCACCGGATGTCTGGACATGGCCGCCACCTCCTTTCCTGATGTGGGAGCGGCCCAGGGCTGGTTACAGCCGGGTCGTCCGAATGTGGTCGAGCAGCCCTGCCGAGGCCGCTTCCACCATGTCGAGGACGTCGTCGAAGCCACGCCCGTCGCCATAGTAAGGGTCTGGCACCTCGCTGTGATACAGGCCGTCGGCATAGGACAGGAACAACCCCACCTCGGCCCGCCCATCCGACGG
Source organism: Pseudomonadota bacterium (assembly GCA_023396465.1). Taxonomy (GTDB): domain Bacteria; phylum Pseudomonadota; class Alphaproteobacteria; order Rhodospirillales; family Rhodospirillaceae; genus Caenispirillum. Next base: position 3,276 of record JAEWWF010000122.1, on the reverse strand, counting down.
CGCCATGCGGGTCAGCGACCGCAGGTGTCCGTGGTCCATGGCGAGGATGAGGTCGAAGGTGTGGAAATCATCGGCCGTCACCCGCCGCGCCCGCAGGTCGGAAATATCCACCCCGCGCCCGCGCGCCGCCTGCACGGAGCGCGGATCGGGGGGCTCGCCGACGTGATAGCCAGTGGTGCCCGCCGAGTCGGTGGCGATATGGCCGGACAGACCGGCGCGCGCCACCAGATCGCGGAAGACGCCTTCCGCCGTCGGCGAGCGGCAGATATTGCCGGTACAGACGAACAACACCTTGATCACGGGCCGCTCTCCCCCTGTGCCTTTGCCGCACCCCTCCGCCTGGATTACCATGCCGGCCCCAGCAACGGAAAGACCGGAGCCACCCGCCATGTCCGCCGTGCATCCCTCCATCGTCGTCCTGACCGGCGCCGGGATCTCCAAGGAATCGGGCCTCGACACCTTCCGCTGCGAAGGCGGCATCTGGAGTCAGGTGAACCTGGAGGACGTGGCGACGCCGGAGGGTTTCCATCGCGACCCGGCGCTGGTCCACCGCTTCTACAACGACCGCCGCCGCCAGCTGGTGGAAAGCGATGTCCAGCCCAACGCCGCCCACCACGCGCTGGCCCGCCTGGAACACGACTGGCCGGGCGAGGTGCTGATCGTCACCCAGAACATCGACGACCTGCACGAACGGGCCGGCAGCCAGAACCTGATCCACATGCACGGCGAACTGCTGAAGATCCGCTGCGATGCCTGCGACACCGTTCACGCCTGGCGGGAGGATCTGGCCACCGTCACCCCCTGCCCCCACTGCGGCCATGTCGGCGCCCTGCGGCCGCATGTGGTGTGGTTCGGCGAAATGCCGCTGGAAATGGAGCGCATTCATCAGGCGCTGGCGGATTGCGGCCTGTTCATGTCCATCGGCACCTCGGGCAACGTCTACCCGGCGGCCGGCTTCGTCCATGTGGTGCTCGACAACGGCGACGGCCACACGGTGGAGCTGAACCTGGAGCCGAGCCTGGGCGCCAGCCTGTTCGAGGAACAAGTCTACGGCCCCGCCACCGCCGTGGTGCCGGCCTACGTGGAGCGGCTGCTGAAGCATGGCATCGGCTGACGCCTCTTCCGCCGTCGGCGCCGCCGCCCTATGTGGCGGCCCATGACAACCTCCGCCGAGACCCTGAGCGCCCTGATGGCCGAGGCGCGCGCATGCACCCGCTGCGCCGACGTGCTGCCGCTGGGGCCGCGCCCGACCTTCCGCGCCTCCACCACCGCCCGGCTGCTGATCGTCGGGCAGGCGCCGGGAACACGGGTGCATGAAACCGGCATCCCGTGGAACGACCGCTCCGGCGACCGCCTGCGCGACTGGCTGCGGCTCGACCGCGACACGTTTTACGACGCCGGGCGACTCGCCATCGTGCCCATGGGGTTCTGCTACCCCGGCCGCGACCGCCACGGCGGCGACAATCCACCCCGGCCGGAGTGCGCGCCGCTGTGGCAGGCCCGCTTCCGCACCGCCCTGCCACGGGTGGAGCTGACCCTGCTGATCGGCGCCCACGCGCAAACGTGGTGGCTGGGCGCCCTGCGGCGGGGCCGTTCCATGACCGAAACGGTTGCCGACTGGCGATCCATGCCCGCCGGCTTCCTGCCCCTGCCCCACCCCAGTTGGCGCAACACCGCGTGGCTGAAACGCCACCCGTGGTTCGAGGCCGAGGTGCTGCCGGAGCTGCGCCGGCGGGTCCACGCCCTGATGGACTGAGCCGCCGCCGGGAGCGCGCGAAGTTTCTCGCCTTTTGCGGCGAACCTGCTACACCAACCGCTCCAATCCGTATCATGTCCACGGAGGCGCGATGGAACGTGTCTTTGCGTGGGGCACGGCCTCAGGGTCCGACCCCGCCCCCTCGATCCTGCCCGACAGGATCGAGCCCCGGTCCTGGACCACCCGGACCATCTTCACCCCCGCCGAGTGCGACGCCATCGTCGCCCTGCGGCAGCGTCGGGCCGCCGCCGATGGCGGGCTGGTGAACGGCGTCGCCACCGACGCGGTGCGGCGCTCCAGCATCATCTGGCTGGCCGACGACGACCCGGAGGTGGCGTGGATCGCCGCCCGTCTGACCCGCGCCGTCGCCGACATCAATCGCGATGCCTTCGGCTTCGCCCTCAGCGGCTTCAACGAACAGATCCAGCTGACCGAATACACCGCCGGCAACCTGGGCTTCTACGACTGGCATTCCGATGTCGGCGGCCGTGGCATCCCGCGCAGCCGCAAGCTGACCCTGACCGTGCAGTTGTCCGATCCCGCCGACTATGACGGCGGGGCGCTTGAGCTGAACTTCAACGGCACGCCGGTGGAAGCGCCGCGCGAGCGGGGCACCGGCATTTCCTTCCCCAGCTACACCCTGCACCGGGTGGCGCCGGTCACCGCCGGAGTGCGCCATTCGCTGGTGGTGTGGACGCACGGGCCGCACTTCGTCTGACCCGACAGGCGGGCGGCCTCAGGCCACCGCCGCCGCCAGCCCGCCGGCGCCCCACAGGATGGCGACGAAGGCGCCGGTGGTGGCGAGGCTGACCGCCCAGCCGGCCAGGATGCCGATGCCGTCGCGCATCACCAGCCCCAGGCTGAGGGCGACGATGGAGAGGCCGGGGGCGGAGTTGCCGAAGGGGATGGGCAACGTCAGCAGCACCCCCATGGTCACCAGCAATAGGCCGCTCAGCACCGCGAAGGGGCCGCGGCTGAGCGCCGGCAGGCGGGGGCGGAACAGCCGCTCCAGCCGCCGCAGGGTAGGCACCGCCCGCCGCAGCACCGCATCCAGCGCCCGCCGCGGCACATGACGGCGGCGCAGGAAGCGCGGCAGCGCCGGGGCGGTGGCGCCGAACATCATCTGCATGGTCAGGATCACCACCAGCGACCCGAACAGCAGCCCGGTCGGCAGGCCCGGCGACGGCACCGCACCGAACAAGCCGAACACCAAGATGGTCAGCGGCAGCGAACGGTCGGCCAGGTGACTGTTCATTTCCCCCAGGGTCGGCCCCTGCGGGCCGCCGGTGCGGCGCAGGCGCGACAGGGTGAGGGTGAGGCTGCGAGCTGGCATGGTGGATGGTGCTCCTGTCTCTCCAACGTCGGCGGCACCGGCCCGGCTGCCGCCTTGTCCTAAGGGATGCCGGCCGTTCCGGCGGCGTGGCCGAGGCGGCGGGCAGTGGCCGCCGTCACCCCGCCCAGCGCCACCACCGGCAGCCGCGCCGCCCCGGCCCACAGCGAGAACCGCCTCGGGCCGAGGG
>JAEWWF010000112.1 GCA_023396465.1 Pseudomonadota bacterium | reverse complement strand
CCCGACGATACCCGCGTTCGTTGTGGATGGCGGCCACCGCCAGAACCGGCTCGTCGGCATCATCCTCCAGCTCGAACAGGTGGAAGTCGCGGATCACCTGCGGGCCAAGGAATTGCAGCACGAAACTCTCGTCGCGGTAATTGGCCCACACATCGCGCAGCACCGCCATGGGGTCGCCCGATCCGGCGATGGTGGGGAACCACGCGCGGTCCTCGTCGGTGGGGTGCAGGCACATGCGCTCGATGTCCTTCATGATGGCGAATCCGAGCGCATAGGGGTTGATGCCGGAGTAGCGCGGATCGTCGAACTCCGGCTGGAAGACGACGTTGGTGTGGCTTTGCAGAAACTCCAGATAGGCGCCGTCGGTGATCAGGCCACGGTCGTGCAGGCGGGTCATGATGGTGTGGTGGACGAAGGTGGCACAGCCCTCGTTCATCACCTTGGTCTGGCGTTGCGGATAGAAGTACTGGGCGATGTTACGCACGATGCGCAGGATTTCCCGCTGCCAGTTTTTCAGGTTGGGCGCCGTTTTCTCCAGAAAGTAGAGCACGTTCTCCTGCGGCAGTTGCAGCAGGGCGCGACGGCGGGTTTCCTCGGCGGAGGCATCGGCGGCGGTTTTCGGCGCCTGCGGCACGGTGCGCCAGAGGTCGTTGTACATCCGCTCCTGGTGTTCCTGCCGCTCGCGGGCGCGGATTTCCTCCGAACGCAGGTCCGGCGTCTTCTTGCGCGGGTAGCGGAACACCCCCTGGCTGTTCAGCGCGTGGGCGGCATCCAACAATTGCTCCACCGCCGTCTGACCATGGCGTTCCTCGCAATCGGCGATGTAGCTCTGGGCGAAGGCGAGATAGTCGAGGATGCTGTCGGCATCGGTCCACTGGCGGAACAGGTAGTTGTTCTTGAAGAAGTGGTTGTGGCCGAAGGCCGCGTGCGCGATGACCAGCGTCTGCATGGTCGCCGAGTTTTCCTCCATTACATAGGAAATGCACGGGCTGGAGTTGATGACGATTTCATAGGCGAGGCCCCGCATGCCCTTGCGGTAGACCATTTCATGCTGGGCGAAGTGCTTGCCGAAGGACCAGTGCTTGTACAGCAGCGGCAGCGCCGAGGACGAATAGGCGTCGAGCATCTGCTCGGTGGTGATGACCTCGATCTGGTTGGGGTAGACGTCGAGCCCCAGTTCGCCGATCGCGATCTCCTCGATGGCCGCGTGGACCCGGCGCAGGGTGTCGAAATCCCAGTCGGCGCCGGTGTAGAGGGGCTTGGGCCGGTCGGTGGCGACGGCAGGGGCCGCGGGCGATGGGCTCATGTCACCTCCTTCGCCGATGGTTCGGCATCGCGCTGGAACAGGTCGCGGAACACCGGGAAGATGTCGCGGCGGTGGCGCACCTTACGCATGGCCAGGGGCGCGCCGGGCTTGATCAGCACCTTGTAGGTGCGCCACAGGTCGGTGTCGCGGCGCATGGGCCCGGCCGGCAGGAAATCGTCCTCGCGGCCGACCTCGATATAAGCGTAGTACTGGCACACCGGCAGGATGACATCGGCCATCAGCGCCGCCGTCTTGTGGGCGTCGATGGAAGTGTTGTCGCCGTCCGACGCCTGGGCGGCATAGATGTTCCAGTCGGAGGTGGGGTAGCGTTCGCGTACCACCCGCGCCATTTCCTCCAGCGCCGTCGACACCACCGTGCCGCCGGTTTCCGGGCTGTGGAAGAAGGTATCCTCGTCCACCTCCTGCGCGACGTGGGTGTGGCGGATGAACACCACGTCCACATGGCGATAGCGCCGCGTCAGGAAGATGTGCAGCAGCATGAAGAACCGCTTGGCGAGGTCCTTCATGTCCTCGGTCATGGAGCCGGAGACGTCCATCAGGCAGAACATCACCGCCCGCGCGATGGGCTTCGGCACGCTCTCGAACCGCTTGTAGCGGACATCCAGCGGATCGACGTAGGGGATGCGGATGCTGCGGGCGAGCAGGCCTTCCAGTTGCTCCTTCAGGTCGGCCAGCCGGTGGGGGTCTTTTCCCGTCCGCTCCAGGGTCTCGATCTCCTCCCGCAACGCCCGGATTTCCGCCGCCCGTGGCCGCTTCAGCGCCAGGCGGCGGGACAGGCTGTTGCGCATGGTGCGGCCAAGCGCCAAGTTGGCCGGCGAGCCGGAGGCGGCGTAACCGGCCCGGTGCAGGCTGGTGCTCTCCGACGATGTGAGCCGCCGCTTCACCAGATCGGGCAGTTCCAGGTCTTCCAGGAACAGGTCGAGGAACTCGTCCCGTGACAGCATGAAGCGGAAATCATCCTCGCCGCCGCCGTCGGGGCTGCCCTCGTTGCCGCGACCGCCGCCGCCCGGTGGCGGACGGGGCACCTTGTCGCCTTCGAGATATTCCTTGTTGCCCGGTAGCACGTAGTTGCGCAAACCGCCGCCGCGGCCATGGGTGAAGGCCGGTTCGCTGACCCCGTCGCGGGGGATGGACAATTCTCCGCCCTGCTCCACATCGCGGATGCCGCGCTGCGAGCTGCTTTCGTGCACCGCCTTGCGGATCAGGGCCTTCGCCCGGCGCAGGAAGCGCTGTCTGTTCGGCAGGCTCTTTCCCTTGGGATTGAGCCGGCGGTCGATGATGTGCATGAAGGGATCCTATCCTGCCTCGCCACCGTCGCCGTCCCCGCACTACCCGGCGTGTTTCACCCGCATGTACCATTCCACCAGGCGGCGGACCTGGCGTTCCGTATAGCCACGCTCGATCATGCGCTCGACGAAATCGGCGTGCTTCTTGTCGGTGTCGCTGTCCTTCTTGGAACCGAAGCTGATGACCGGCAACAATTCCTCCACCTGGCTGAACATCCGCCGCTCGATGACCGTGCGGATCTTCTCGTAGGAGGTCCATTCCGGGTTCTTGCCGTTGTTGCTGGCCCTGGCCCGCAGGGCGAACTTCACCACCTCGTTGCGGAAGTCCTTGGGGTTGGCGATGCCGGCCGGCTTCTCGATCTTGCTCAGTTCCTGGTCGAGCAGCGCCCGGTCCAGCAGTTGGCCGGTGTCGGGATCCTTGAAGTCCTGGTCCTCGACCCAGGCGTCGGCATAGTCGACATAGCGGTCGAACAGGTTCTGGCCGTAGTCGTGGTAGCTTTCCAGGTAAGCCTTCTGGATCTCGTGGCCGATGAACTCGGCATAGCGCGGCGCCAGATCGGCCTTGATGAACTCCATGTAGCGCTTTTCCACCTCGTCCGGCAGTTGTTCCTGGCGGATGGCGTGTTCCAGCACGTACATCAGGTGGACCGGATCGGCCGCCACCTCCTGGGTGTCGTGGTTGTAGGTCGCCGCCAGCACCTTGAAGGCGAAGCGGGTGGAGATGCCGTTCATGCCCTCATCCACCCCGGCCGCATCCTTGTATTCCTGCAAGGAGCGGGCGCGTGGATCGACCTCCTTCAGGCTTTCGCCGTCATAGACCCGCATCTTGCTGTAGGCGTTGGAGTTTTCATGCTCGCGCAGGCGCGACAGCACGGCGAAGCGGGCCAGCATCTGCAAGGTGCCAGGGGCGCAGGGGGCGGCCGCCAGTTCCGAGTTGGTGATGAGCTTGTCGTAGATCTTCTGCTCTTCCGTCACCCGCAGGCAATACGGCACCTTGATGACGTAAATACGGTCGATGAAGGCTTCGTTGTTCTTGTTGTTCTTGAAAGTCTGCCACTCCGCTTCGTTGGAGTGGGCCATGACGATGCCCTGGAACGGGATGGCGCCGATGTTCTCGGTGCCGACATAGTTGCCTTCCTGCGTGGCGGTCAGCAGGGGGTGCAGCATCTTGATCGGCGCCTTGAACATCTCGACGAATTCGAGCATGCCCTGGTTGGCGCGGTTGAGCCCGCCCGAGTAGCTGTAGGCATCGGGGTCGTTCTGGGCGTGCAGTTCCAGGCGGCGGATGTCCACCTTGCCGACCAGGGAACTGACGTCCTGGTTGTTCTCGTCGCCCGGCTCGGTCTTGGCGATGCCGATCTGGCGCAGCCGGCTGGGATGGAGCTTGGCGACCTTGAAGCGCGAGATGTCGCCGCCGAACTCATCCAGCCGCTTGACGCACCACGGGCTCATCAGCCCGGTGAGGCGGCGGCGCGGGATGCCGTAGCGGTCCTCCAGCAGCGCCCCCTGGCGCTCCGGGTCGAACAGACCGAGCGGACTCTCGAACACCGGACTGAGTTCGTCACCGGCCTTCAGCACATAGATCGGGTGGGCCTCCATCAGCGCCTTCAGGCGCTCCGCCAACGACGACTTGCCGCCGCCCACCGGACCGAGCAGGTAGAGGATCTGCTTGCGCTCCTCCAGCCCCTGCGCCGCGTGGCGGAAGAAGCTGACGATGCGCTCGATGGTCTCCTCCATGCCGTAGAACTCGGAGAAGGCAGGGTAAACCTTGATGGTGCGGTTCATGAAGATGCGGCCAAGGCGCGGGTCCTTGGCGGTGTCCATCACCTCCGGCTCACCGATGGCGGAGAGTATCCGCTCGGCGGCGGTGGCGTACATCATCGGGTCTTCACGACATCCCTCAAGGTATTCGGCGAGAGACATGACCGTTTCGCGGCGGCCTTCGTAGCCGCTGGCGAAGTCCCTGAAAAGTTCGTCAGCCAGAACCATCCGACTCTCCCTGCGAGGTTTGTCCGATCAGCGCGTGTGCCCGCCCAGCGCGCGCATACGCCTTGCCCCCAATTCACCGTGAATTGGCACGGTCCGGTTCGACCTACTGGATAAAAGAGCGCTTCGGTCTTGCGACGTTTCGCAGGCAGCGCGGACGACCCCAGGCGGGTCGCGGCCCTCTTGCGCGGGGCCTGGGCGGCCGGTCCCTGCGACATCCTCGCCGGCCAAGCCCTGACATCAAGGGTAACGCCGAAGACGCTTTTCTTTCATCACTTTCTTGCGCCTCACCGGAATAATCTGGGGGCTTAGGCCGGGCGGCACCAGGGTTGGCCACGAAATTTCCAGTCTGGTGAAGGGGACCCTGGGCGCGACGCCGCACCGCGAAAGAAGAACGGCGCGGACC
>JAEWWF010000035.1 GCA_023396465.1 Pseudomonadota bacterium | reverse complement strand
GCGGGCGCCGGCCTCGATGGTCATGTTGCAGAGGGTCATGCGGCCCTCCATGGACAGCGCCGTCACCGCCTCGCCGGCATATTCCACCGCATGGCCGGTGGCGCCGCCGGTGCCGAGGGTGGCGATGGCGTGCAGCGCGAGATCCTTGGCGGTGACGCCGGCCGGCAGGCGGCCCTGGACGGTGACGCGCATGGTCTTGGGGCGGCGCTGCCACAGGGTCTGGGTCGCCAGTACATGCGCCACTTCCGAGGCGCCGATGCCGAAGGCGAAAGCCCCGAAGGCGCCGTGGGTGGCGGTATGGCTGTCGCCGCAGACAATGATGGTGCCGGGCAGGGTCAGGCCCTGCTCGGGCGCCGCCACATGCACGATGCCCTGGCGCGGGTCGCCGATGCCGAACAGGGTGAGGCCGTTCTCGGCGGCATTGCGGTCGAGCAGGGTGATCATGGTCGCCACCTCCGGGTCGCTCGCCCCGGCGGCGTGGTCGGAGGGAACGTAATGGTCGGCGACGGCGACGGTGGCCTCCGGCCGCCGCACCCGGCCGCCGCGCGCCTTCAGCTTGCCGAAGGCGTGAAACGATCCCTCGTGGACGAAATGGCGGTCGATCAGCAGCAGATCCTGGTCGCCCTCGGAGACGGCGACGTGATCGGACCAGATTTTTTCAAGCATGGTGCTGGGCATCACGGTGGCTCCGTCAGGCATCGGCGGGAGAGGACGGCGAGGCGCTGCCCTTCCGGCGGCGGCGGATGGTCTCGATCAGTCGGGGCAGGGTGGACGCCACCAACAGGCCGATGAGCACCAGGGTGATGGGCCGCCCGGTGACGAACCCAATGTCGCCACCGCTGATCTGATAGCTGCGCACCAACTCGCCTTCGGCCATGCCGCCGACCAGCAGGCCGACCACCGTCGCCGCCACCGGGAAGCCGTAGCGCCGCATGAACCAGCCGATGATGCCAGCGGCGACCACCGTCACCGGCCCGACCATGTTGCCGGTGATGGAATAGGCGCCGACCACCGACAGCACCATCACCACCGGCGACAGCAGACGCAGCGGCACGTTGACGATGGCCCCGGCGGCGAAAATGAAGGCGGCACCGACGAACAGCAGCCCGACCGCCTGCACCATGTTGCCGAAGATGAGGGCGTAGACGATGTCCTTGTTCTCGGTGATGAAGCGCGGCCCGCCGGTGACGTTGTGCATGGCGAAGGCGCCCAGCAGCACGGCGGTGCCGGCTCCGCCCGGCAGGCCGAGGGCGAGCAGGGTGACCATGGACCCGCCCTCGGAACTGCTGTTGGCGGATTCCGAGGCGACGACGCCGTCCGGGTCGCCTTTGCCGAAGCTGTCTGGATCGGGCGCGCGCCGTTTGGCGATGGCGTAGGACGCCAGATTGGCGACACTCGCCCCCACCCCCGGCACGGCTCCGATGGCGGTGCCGAGCAGGGCGCCGCGCAGCAGGCCGAGGGGGCGGCGGAAGGTCGCCATCATGCCGCCGAGGATGGCGCCCAGGCGCACCACGCGCAGCGCCTCGTCACGCACGATGTAGTCGCGGCCGACCAGATTGAACAGCTCCGAGGCCGCGAACAGGCCGATCAGCACGGCGATGTCGGGCACGCCGTCGAGCAGGTACATGCTGCCGAAAGTGCCGCGCATCTGCCCGGCGTCACTGTAGCCGATGGTGCTGATGAGCAGCCCGAGGACACCGGCCGCCACGCCCTTGGCGACGCTGGCGGTGTTGAGCACGGCGATGAGCGTCAGCCCCCACAGGGCGACCACCAGCATTTCCGTCGGGCCGAGACGCAGGACCAGATCGGCCACCGTGTCGATGGCCAGGAACAGCGCGACATAGCCGATCAGGGTGCCGACCACCGAGGCCATCAGCCCGAGGCCGAGCGCCTCGGAATGGCGGCCTTGCACCGACATGGGATAGCCGTCGAAGGCGGTCGACACCGCCGACGACGTGCCGGGAATGCCCATCAGGATGGCCGGAATGGCGCCGCCGAAGCCGCCGCCGGTGAAGATGGCGGTCAGGAACAGGATGGCCGGCAGGAAGTCCATGTACATCGTCGCCGGCAGGAACACCGCCATGGCGATGGAGATGGACAGGCCGGGGATGGCGCCGAAGATGAGCCCGATCAGCAGGCCCGGCGGCACCACCAGCCAGGCCATGGGATCGTTCAGCAGATGCAGGGCCGACAGGGTGGCGGCGAAGTCGATCATGGGAAGAGGTCCTCCGGCCGCCGCGTCACAGGATCAGGGTGGCGAGGCGCACCTGCAACAGATGCACGAAGACGATGACCACGGGCACGGTGACCACCGCGGCGAACAGCAGGCACCGCCACCACGACCGTTCCCCCTGCACCACCAGGGCCGCCGCCAGGAACAGGAAGGTGGCGACGTCGAAGCCGGTCCACGGGATGGCCGCCACATAGGCCGCCAGCAGGGCCATGAAAGCGATGGAGCGCAGCGGGTGGGTTTCCTCGCCGGCGGCGGGGGCCTCGTCGTCGGGGATGGGGAGGGCGCGGTGGGCGCGCACGTCCTCGATGATGCAGACCAGCAGGGCGATGATGCCGATGGCGGCGGCCGGGGCGATCATCATCCAGTCGGTCGGCCCGCGCGCCTTCAGCGTCACGTCCACCGCATACCAGGCGAAACCGGCGGCAAGGGCAAGGGAGAAGACGACGGCGCCGACAGGCCAGGCCGGCCGGCGGGTGGGGGTGCGGTCCATGGCGACCTCCGGGACGCTCGGCCGGCCGCGCGCCCGGGCAACGGGCGGCGGCCGGCGTTGGAGACGGCGGCTTACTTCAGCATTCCGGCGTAGCCGGTCAGGGTCTGGTAGGCCTCATCGACCAGGGCCTGGCTTTCCTCCGGCCCCACCCAGTCGGCGCCCATGGCGGCATCCTTCGCCCAAGCCCGGAACTCGGGGCTTTCCACCGTCTCGCGGTAGGCATCGAGGAGGCGCTGGTAGCGGTCGGGGTGTTCGGACTTCAGGGCGGTGTGGGCGAGCAGGCCGGTGACGTTGCCGCCCACCAGCGGCACCGCGTCGGCGCCGACCTTGGCCATCACGTCATTGAGCGGCGGGGCGTTCCAGCCGCCCTTGTCTTCCTTGGCGACCACCGCCAGCACCCGGATGCGGTCGCGGATGGCTTCGGCGGCCTCGGCGGCCAGGATCTCGAAATCGACCTGATTGCCGGCCAGGGCGGCACGCAGCGGCGCCCCGCCGTTGTAGGTCACGAAGCGGACATTGTCGGTCGGGATGCCGAGCTCATCCATGATGACCAGCGTCTGGATGTGGCCGCCGTTGCCGACGATGATGCCAGAACTGACCTTTCCTGCCTCCTTCAGGGCGGCCACCAGATCCTCGAAGGTCTGGTAGGGGCTGTCGGAGTGGACGGCAAGGATGCCGTAGTCGTTCCACTGGGCGTTGAGGAGGTGGAAGTCCTCCCACTTCACCGGCGCGCCGCCCACCAGAATGGCGCTGGCGAGATAGGGGGTCGCCTGCATCACCAGCAGGGTCCGGCCGTCGGGCGCCTGCTGCTGGAAGTAGGTGGCCCCAAGGGCGCCGGCGCCGCCCGGCCGATTCTCCACCGTTACCGGCACGCCCAGGCGTGGACTCATGTGTTCGGCAAGGCCGCGCGCCATGCGGTCGGCGCTGCCACCGGCATTGAAGGGCACCACGATGCTGATGGGATCGGTCGGCCAGTCGGCGGCGGACGCGGGGGCGGCGGCCGCCACGGCGGCCATGGTGGCGGCCACGGCGGCGCCGCGCAGGCGGGTCAGAAAGCCGTGTTTCACGGTCATGTCGTTTCTCCCGGACGGTGAGACTTTATCTTGCTTCGTTGTCGCCATTGACGCATAGTCATTTTGTCATGTCAATATGACAAATCCTGGAGCGGTGGAGCCTAATGCCCTGCCGATCCCGGCAGACAAAGCGATGCATGCCGGTGGACGGCGGTCGGGAAATTTGTTCTAAGAGTATGATGAATGCACTCATGGGGGCGAGACGTGCGCGACCACAGCAGCCAGGCCGGCAGCGGCGACCAGAACCCGTTTCCCAAGCACCATCAGGTTTATCTGGTGCTGCGTCAGCAGATCCTGGAGGGGCTTTACGACGACGCCACCGCCCTGCCCAACGAGATGCAGCTGTGCGACCAGTTCGATGTCTCCCGCATCACCATTCGCAAGGCCATGGAACGGCTGGAGCGCGAGGGGCTGGTGGAACGCCATCGCGGTCGGGGAACCTTTCCCCGACCCGGCTTCCGCGACAGTCCGGTGCAGGCGAGCATCTCGGGCTCCATCGAGAACCTCATCGCCATGGGGTTGAAGACCGAGGTGCGGGTCGAGAGTCTGGTCTACGTCGCCGCCCCGCCTGATGTCGCCGCCGCCCTCGACATCGTGCCGGGCACCCTGGTGCAGAAGGTGGTGCGCGTGCGCAGCCATCAGGGGCAGCCGTTCTCGCACCTGACCACCTGGGTGCCGGAGGATTTGGGGCGCACCTACGACCGCCACGATCTGACCTCGCAGCCGCTGCTGCGCCTGCTGGAGCGCGCCGGCGCCCGCATCGACCGGGCCGAGCAGGCGATCACCGCCAAGCTGGCCGCCCCCGACGTTGCCCGCCTGCTGGAAACCGACCCCGGCGAGGCGCTGCTGTGCATCCGCCGCGTGGTCTGGGACAAGACCGGCCGGCGGGTGGAGTACATCACCGGCCTGTACCGGCCGGACACCTACGAGCACCAGATGTCCTTCGAGCGCCGCACCCACGACGGCCGGGACGTGTGGTCCAGTTGACCCCGGCGCCGCCGCTTGGTGGCGTGCCAAGACGAACGAACACGGAGGATTTCCTGCCCATGCCGAGCCTCATGCCGCTTCTCGACGGCCGTCGCTCCGCCCTGGTGGCGCCCGGCGTCTATGATGCCTTCACCGCCGCGCTCGCCGCGGAAGCCGGCTTCGAGTGCCTGTATCTATCGGGGGCCAGCATCGCCTACACCCGCCTTGGCCGCCCCGACCTCGGTCTGGTGTCGGTGTCGGAGGTGGCGGAGACCGTCGCCCTGATCCGCGACCGGGTGGCGACACCGATGATCGTCGATGCCGACACCGGCTTTGGCAGCGCGCTCAACGTCCAGCGCACCATGCGCACTTTCGAGCGGGCCGGCGCCTCCGCCATCCAGTTGGAGGATCAGACCTTTCCCAAACGGTGTGGGCATCTGGCTGGCAAGAGCCTGATCCCCACCGCCGAGATGGTCGGCAAGATCAAGGCTGCCGCCGACGCCCGCCACTCGGCCGACACTCTCATCTGCGCCCGCACCGACGCCATCGCGGTGGAGGGATTCGAGGCGGCCATGGAGCGTGCCGGCTGTTATCTGGACGCCGGCGCCGACATCCTGTTCATCGAGGCGCCGCGCGACCGCGACCAGCAGGAAACCATCGGCCGCACCTTCGGCGACCGGGTGCCGCTCATCGCCAACATGGTGGAGGGCGGACGGACGCCGGTGTCCGCCGCCGACGATCTGGCCGCCATCGGCTTCCGCATCGTCATCTTCCCTGGCGGCCTTGCCCGCGCCCTGCTGCGTCAGGCCCGCGCCTATTTCGCCAGCCTGAGGGAGCACGGCAGCAACGCCCCCTTCCGCGACCGCATGGCCGATTTCGACGAGTTGAATGACGCCATCGGTCTGGGCGAAATGCTCCGGGAATCCGACCGCTACGCTGGCTGAGGCCAGGGGGCTTCACAACCCCGGTGGCACCACCAGCACGTCGCAGGGGGCGCTTTGCAGGATGCGCTCGGTAGTGCCGCCGAGCAGCGAGCGTAGGGAGGGATTGCCGCCGGTGGTCCCCACCGCCACCAGATCGGCGGCATGGCGGGTGGCGAGATCGCGCAGCACGGTATCGACGTCGCCCACCTCCACCACCAGATCCGGTCGTCGGCCAACCTCCCGCCGCACACGATCAAGGGCGGGGCGCAGACGGTCGGCAGCCTGTTCGATGGCATCGCCGGCCGCCGCCGCGCCGCCTGGCAGGTCGAGCACATGCACCGCCTGGACCGCCGCTTCGGGCCAGCAGCGCAAGGCTGCGGTCAGTGCCCGCAACGATGCCGCCGACCCATCCACCGCCGCCAGCACAAGGCGGTAGGGGCCGCGATAGGCGCCGTGGGCGACCAGCACCGGAGCCGTGCCGCTGTGCATCACCCGTTCCGCCGTGGTGCCGAAAATGATGCCCCGAAAACTGCGCTCCCGGTGGGCGCCCAGCACCACCAATCCGGCCTGCATGGCTTCGGCCCGGCCGACGATGGCGGCGACGTCGACCCCCGGCGCCACCTCCACCTCCCACGGGACCGAGGCGGCTTGCGGCAAGGCCGCCACCTGCTCCAGCAACAGGCGACGCGCCTGTTCGCAGACCATGTCCCGCACCGTGGGCGGCATGTCTTCATCGACCACATGCATCACCGCCAGCCGGGCGCCGAAGCCGGCGGCCAAGTCCATGGCGCGGGTCAGGGCCCGGTCGGCGCGGGCGGACATGTCGGTGGCGACCAGGATGCTGGTCGGGCGGTGGTCATGCATGCTCGACTCCTCGTGCCTCGGCGTCGGGGGCGCGGCCGGCGATGACCTCGATCGCATGGTGGGCGGCATCGGCGAAGGGCAGCAGGACCACATCGGCACCGGCCTTGCGCAGGCGGGTGACGTCGCCGGCCCGGTGGGCGGTGACGGCGATGCGGCCGCGATAGCCGCCGCTGCGCAGGCTGCGCACCAGGGTTTCGCTCGGGTCGCCGCCGGCGGTGGAGGACTGTTGCGCCGGCACGGCGGTCACCACCCACTGATTGTCCCGCAGCGGCAGGGTGGCGGCGAAGTCCGGGTCGCTGGCATCGCCGTAGAGCGCCGGGTGACCCTGGCGGGTCCATTGCCGTACCGCCTCCGGGTCGAAATCGACGCCCAGCACGCTCATGCCGCGCTGGCGCAACTCGCGGCCGATATTGCTGCCATAGCGGCCGAGGCCGAACAGGATGGCGTCGGCTTGGGCGGGCGCGGCGGCGGCCTCCTGCGCCATCTCCCGATAGGGGACGCGGCGCTCGAACACCCCGAGCAGCCATTCCAGACGGGGATAGAGGCGCTGCGAATACAGGATCATGTAAGTGGACAGGCCGATGGTCACCACGCCCACCAGCGTCACCAGCCCGACATCCTGGTTGGTGACATGCCCAAGGCTCAGACCCATGGCCATGAAGATGAGCGAGAACTCGCTGATCTGCGCCACCGTCAGACCGGCCAGGAAGCCGGTGCGCTTGCGGTAGCCCATCAGCCCCATGATCACCAGAACGATCAGCGGGTTGCCCACCAGCACGAAGATCGACAGCAGGATGGCCGGCAGGATCTGGTCGCGCACCGTCGACAGGTCCATGTGGGCGCCGAGGG
This sequence comes from Pseudomonadota bacterium, assembly GCA_023396465.1. Lineage (GTDB taxonomy): Bacteria > Pseudomonadota > Alphaproteobacteria > Rhodospirillales > Rhodospirillaceae > Caenispirillum. The sequence continues at coordinate 3,535 of JAEWWF010000035.1, read as the reverse complement.
AGATGAAGAAGAACAGCAGCATGAAGTCGCGCAGGGCGTTGAGGCGGGCGCCGATCACCTCGCGGTAGGTGGTCGAGGCCAGCGCCACGCCGGCCAGGAAGGCACCCAGCTCCATGCTGAAGCCGAGCATCTCCGCCCCTGACGCGAAGGCCGCCGCCAGCCCGACGGCCAGCAGCACCATCAGTTCCGGCGAACTGGCCAGCCGGTCGAGCAGACGTTGCGCCACGTACTTCATGAACACGGCGACCGCCGCCACCATCAGGGCGCCCTTGACGAACACCGCCCCCACCTGGAGCAGCATGCCGCCGGTGCCGTCCTCCGCCGTGCCGGCGGCCAGGGCCGACACCACCACCATCACCAGCACCACCACGATGTCCTGCACGATCAGGAAACCCAGCGCCACGCGGCCGTGCAGGGCGTCGATCTCGCCTTTGTCGGACAGCAGCTTGACGATGATGATGGTGGACGAGAAGGTGATGGCGACGGCGATATACAGGCTCGCCAGCGGCGAGATGCCGAGCGCCAGGCAGATGAAGAAGCCGAACACCGACGTGAAGATCACCTGCCCGAGGCCGGTGGTCAGCGCCACCGCGCCCATGGTGCGGATGAGGTGGATGTCCAGCTTCAGGCCGACGATGAACAACAGGATGGAGATGCCGAACTGCGCCAGCAGCTCCAGATGCGCATCGGCCATGCCGAGCCCGAGCACCGACGGTCCGGCCAGGATGCCGGCGGCGATGAACGACACCAGCAGCGGCTGCCGCAGCACCAGCCCGATCGCGCCCACCGCCGTCGCGAACAGCAGGATCACCGATAGTTCATGAAATACGCTTTCCAAGATATCCCCGCCTCGTTCATCCACCTCATATGGATACGGTATTGATCTTCTCAATGATGCTGGGGCCTTGGCAATCATCGCCAGCACCAGCACCGTTGAAGCGGGCGGTCGGCGGGTGTATGAAACGATCACGGTCGGCAGTTCACCGAGGCGTCGCTGCCCCTTCGCGGGGTGCTAAACCTGCCTGTATGCCAGCACTCGTCCGAACCCTTGTTCCGTGCCGAGTCGTAAGACAGCGACCAACGACGGACCCATGCGGTCCCTGCGGCACTGCCAGGGGATTCCCATGACCAGACAAAGCTTGCCTTTCGTCGCGCCCGACCTGTCGGCGCTCGCCCGCTCCCTCGGTCGCGACCTTGCCGCCTGCAAGACACCGCCCGGCCATGTCCAGTTGCTGAACATGCTGTCGCGCGCCATCGGCTTTCGCAACGTCCAGCACCTGCGGGCCGAGCACGCCGCCCGCCATCGGCTGGAGCGCCCGCCCGTCGTCGTCCAGGCGCCGGAACCGACGGTGGACCATCGGCGGGTGGAGCGGGCGGCGCGCCACTTCGACGCCGACGGATGCCTGGTGCGGTGGCCGTCGCGGGCCGCCCATCGCCTGCTATGCCTGTGGGCTCTCTGGGCGCGGCTGCCGCCCGGCCAGTCCGCCAGCGAGCCCGCGCTGAACGAGGCGCTGACCGCAATGCACGCCTTCGGCGACTACGCCCTGCTGCGGCGGAGCATGGTCGATGCCGGCATGATCGGCCGCACCGTCGGCGGCCGTCGCTACTGGCGCATCGAGCAGCCGCCACCGGCCGAGGCGCTGGCGCTCATCCGCCACCTGAAGCGGCGCCAGCGGTCCTAACGGCCGCAGGGCGGGCGGGGCGGGGCGGGTCTGGGGGGCGGCGGCGTTAGTTACAGGGCCGCCACCCGGCCCACCGCCTTGTCCCACCCCGCCAGGTTCCGCCGCCGGGTTTCCGCCGCCATGGCGGGGGTAAACCGGGCGTCGAGGCCCCAGCGGCCGGCGATGTCGTCGAGGCCGGTGTAAAGCCCCGCCTGCAACCCCGCCAGATAGGCGGCACCAAGCGCCGTGGTTTCGGTCACGCGCGGCCGGTCCACCGGCACGTCCAGGGTATCGGCGAGGAATTGCATCAACCAGCCGTTCACCGCCATGCCGCCGTCCACCCGCAGGGTCTGCGGCGCCATGCCGTCCTGGGCCATGGCCTGGAACAGGTCGCGGGTCTGGTAGGCGACCGCCTCCAGCGTCGCCCGCACGATCTCGTCGCGGCCGGTGTCGCGGGTGAGGCCCGACAGCGCTCCGCGCGCCTCCGGCACCCAGTGCGGCGCCCCCAGGCCGGTGAAGGCCGGCACCAGATAGACGCCGCGGTTGTCGGGCAGGGCGGCGGCGATGGCCTCCGTCTCGGCGGCGGAGCGGATCAGCCCCAGCTTGTCGCGCAGCCACTGCACGGCGGCGCCGGACACGAAGATGGAGCCCTCGATGGCATAGGTCGGCCTGCCGTTCAGGCGGTAGCAGACGGTGGTCAACAGCCGGTTGTGGGACTCGATGGGCGTGTCGCCAGTGTTGAGGATGACGAAGCAGCCGGTGCCGTAGGTGCTCTTGATGGTGCCGGGGGCGAAGCAGGCCTGCCCCACCGCCGCCGCCTGCTGGTCGCCGGCCACCCCCAGGATGGGCAGGGCCCGGCCGATGGTGTCGGGGTCGGTGGTGCCGAAGTCGGCGGCGCTGTCCAGTACCTGCGGCAGCATGGCGCGCGGCACCCGGAAGATGTCGCACAGGGCGTCGTCCCAGTCCTGGGTGCGCAGGTTGAACAGGGCGGTGCGGCAGGCGTTGGTGGCGTCGGTGACATGGCGCCGGCCGCCGGTCAGGCGCCAGATCAGGAAGCTGTCGATGGTGCCGAAGCACAGGTCGCCCTGCTGCGCCAGCAGCCGCGCCCCCTCCACATGGTCCAGCACCCAGGCGGCCTTGGTGGCGGAGAAGTAGGGATCGACGATGAGGCCGGAGCGCTGCGTCACCTCGGTCTCGACACCGGCCTCGCGCAGGCGGTGACAGGTGTCGGCGGTGCGGCGATCCTGCCAGACGATGGCGTTGTGCAGCGGCCGGCCGCTGCGGCGGTCCCACGCCACGGTGGTCTCGCGCTGGTTGGTCACGCCGATGGCGCCGACCTGATCGCCGGCCCGCTCCAGCACTTCACGCACGCAGGCGACGGTGGAGGTCCAGATGTCTTCCGGGTCGTGCTCCACCCAGCCGGGGGCGGGGTAGTGCTGCGGGAACTCCCGCTGCGCGACGGCCAGCGGCTGACCGTCGGCGTCGAACACGATGGCGCGGCTGGAGGTGGTGCCCTGGTCGATGGCGAGGATATGCATGGCGGGCTCCTTTTGGTTTGTCCCTCGCCGGGCGGGCGCTTGCGCGCCCTTGGCCGCTCGCGCAATGCTCGCTTGGCGCTGCGCGCCGTTTTGTTTTTGTCCCTCGCCGGGCGGGTGCTTGCGCACCCTTGGCCGCTCGCTCAATGCTCGCTTCGGGGCGGGTTGAGCCCGCCCCGCGCAAGGGGGGAGAGTGGTCGCTCTGTGCCGGGCGGCGGTCGGCGTCAGTCGACGTAGGGGTTCTTCGGCTTGCGGAAGTGCATGCGGATGGGCACGCCGGTAAGGCCGAAGTCTTCCCGCAGGCCGTTCACCAGATAGCGCACGTAGGCTTCCGGCAGA
>JAEWWF010000009.1 GCA_023396465.1 Pseudomonadota bacterium | reverse complement strand
GGGCTGTGGATGATGGCGTCCTCATACTCCGACACCACGCTGACCCTGCCGAGGAACACAGCCTTCACCGCCTCCTGCCACGGCCACAGCGACAGGGGGAAGTAACTGAGCGGCCTGAAATCCGCGTTGAGCACCAGGGCTGGGCTCTTGTCCAGTATGGCGTTCAAGGTCTACCCCGCTGTTCCGGTGGCCAGACACAAGATATGGTACCGATTACCAGAGTTGCTGCCAAGCAGGACGAGACTGTTTTATGAAATCCGTCATGATGAGCGAATCGGGTTCCGCCCCTGCTGCCGTTACGCGATTCGCCCCTTCTCCCACCGGATACCTGCATCTCGGTCACGCCTACTCGGCGCTGTTTGCCCACGGCTGCGCCCGGGGCGCCGGCGGGCGGTTTCTGCTGCGGCTGGAGGACATCGACGGCGGCCGCTGCCGCCCGGAGTACGATGCCGCCATCCTGGAAGACCTCGCCTGGCTCGGCCTGCGGTGGGACGGGCCGGTGCGCCGCCAATCGCAGCACCTGGACGACTACCGCGCCGTGCTCGATCGTCTGGACGGTCGCGGCCTGCTCTATCCCTGCTTCTGCACCCGCCGCGAGATCCAGGAAGAGGTGGCGCGCGCCCCGCAGGCCCCGCACGGGCCGGACGGCGTGCTCTATCCCGGCACCTGCCGCCGCTGTTCAACGTCCGAACGGCAGCGGCGGATCGCGGCCGGCGAATCCCATTGCCTGCGGCTGGACATGGCGGCGGCGGTGGTGCAGGCCGGGCCGCTGCGCTGGCATGACCGTGCCGCCGGCTGGCAGACGGCGCGCCCGGAGATTTTCGGCGATATCGTCCTGGCCCGCAAGGATACCCCGGCGAGCTACCATCTGGCGGTCACCTGGGATGATGCCCTCCAGGGCGTCACGCTGGTCACCCGCGGCACCGACCTGTTCGAGTCGACCCACGTCCATCGGCTGTTGCAGGCGCTGCTTGACCTGCCGGTGCCGGACTATCACCACCATCCGCTGCGCACCGACGAACACGGCCGCCGCTTCGCCAAGCGCGACCGCAGTCTTGCGCTGCGGTCGCTGCGAGAGGCGGGGCGGACGCCGGCCGAGGTGATCGCTCTCGCCGGCGCCGACCCGGCGTGGCTTGACGGTGGGCGAGGAAATTGCACCGAGTGCATTCAGCGCCAGTCGTGAGGCAATTCGTCGCGACCGACCCGCCAATAGGGCTGGGTCACTTCGTCGGCGGCCTGCTGGCGCGATACCCCGATGTCGCGCAGCAGGCGATCATCCAGGCGGGCCAGGGCCGCGAGGGTGCGGCGGTGCAGATACCACCGCCACAGCCGCAGGGACAAGGTTCTGCCGTGGTCGGCGACCCGTTGAAGGATAATGGCGCGGGCGGGCATCCGCCGGGTGTGCTGCAAGGCCATGTCACTTGCTCCTTTGCTCGATCCTGCGCTCAGGGTATGATCGCGCATTGATCGGTGCAATTGGTGCATTGATCTCGGCGCAATGTAATTGACATCGGTGCAAGTGCATGGACAGCTACCGCAGCCTGGCGGACGAAATCGCTCGCGACATCGCCGACGGCCGGCTCAAGCCGGGCGACCGCCTGCCGCCGCAGCGCGATTACGCCTACGAACGCGGCATTGCCCCCTCAACCGCCGGGCGGGTCTACAAGGAACTGGTGCGGCGCGGGCTGGTGGTGGGCGAGGTGGGACGCGGCAGCTTCGTCCGCGCCGTGCCGGGGCAGCCAGTGGGGGCCGCCGCCGTGGCAACCGTCGAGGCGACGGCGACCGGCCTCATCAATCTCGAAGCCAGCATCCCGATGATCGACGGCCAGGACGCGCTGATGGCCGAGGTGCTGGCCGGTCTGGCGCGGCCGGAGGCCCTGGCGGCGGTGCAGGCGCTGCCGCGCCCCGGCGGCACCCAGGCAACGCGCGAGGCAGCGTCCGCCTTTCTGACCCGCGACGACTGGCGACCGGCGCCGGAAACCATCCTGCTGGCGGCCAGCGGCCGGCGCTCCATTGCCGGTGCCCTCGCCGCCCTGGCGGCGCCGGGCGAGAAGGTGGCGGTGGAAGCCCTGACCTATTCGATGATCAAGGGACTGGCGGCGCGACTCGGCATCATCCTGGTGCCGGTGGCCCTCGACCCCCATGGCCTGCGGCCCGATGCCCTGGCCCAGGTCCACCGCGAGGTCGGCGGGGTGAAGGCGGTCTACGTGCAGCCATCGGTTCATAACCCGCTGTCACTCACCATGCCGACTTCCCGCCGCCGGGACTTGGCGGAGACCTTGCAACGGCTCGACATCGTGGCGATCGAGGATGCCGTCTATGGTTTCCTGGTGCCCGACCTGCCGCCGCTGGCGGCGCTGGCGCCGGACCATGTCATCCACGTCGACAGCCTTTCAAAGCGGGTGGTGCCGTGGTTCTCCCTCGGGCTGACGGTGGTGCCGCCGCGCCTGCGGCCGGCGGTGGCGGCGGCGTTGCACACCGGCGGCTGGACGCCCACCGGTCTTGGCCTCGAACTCGGCATGGTATTGATGCGGGACGGCATCGCCGCCTCCGTGTCCGGCCGCAAGCTGGCCGACGTGGCGGCGCGGCAGGCGTTGGTGGGCGAGCAACTGGCTGGTCTCACCGTGCGGACCGATCCGCGCTCCTACCACTGCTGGTTGGAACTGCCGCCGCCGTGGCGGGCGGAAACCTTCGCCGCCGCCGCCGCCCGTCGCGGCATCGCCGTCACCCCCGGCGCGGCCTTCGCGGTCGGCCCCGCCCATTCCCCCAACGCGGTGCGGATCGCCCTCGGCATTCCGCCGCTGCCAGTCTTGGCCGAAGCCCTCGCCACCCTGCGCGCCATCGCCTTGGGCGGGCCGGAGGGCTTCGCCATAGACTGAGAAGGTCAGCCGCGCGGGTCGAGGGGGACCGCCGTCGCCAGCCCGGTCATCTGCTCGAACAGGGCGGCGTGCGACAGCAGCGCCGCCTCGCCGCGCGGGCGTCCCACCATTTGAAGGCCGACCGGCAGGCCGCTCGCTGTCATCGCGGCTGGCACGCTGAGGGCCGGGCAGCCGGTGAGGGTGATGGCGAAGGTCAGCGCCAGCCAGTCGACGTAGGTGGCGAAGCGCACGCCCTCCACCTCCTCCACCCAGCGCTGCTCCACCGGGAAGGGGGCGACCGGCGCCACCGGCGTCACCAGCAGGTCGAAGGTCTCGAACAGTCGCGCCATCTTCGCCACCAGGGTCGCCCGCTGGCGTTCGGCGCGGCCGATGTCGGCGGCGGTGAGGGCGAGGCCCTTTTCGATGTTCCACACCACCTCGGGCTTCAGGGCCTCGCGGCGATGCTCCAGCAGCGGCCCCATGGCGGTGGCGAAACTGGCGGCGCGCAAGGTCTGGAACGACTCGCGGGCGGCGGAAAGGTCGAGGCTCACTTCCTCCACCACGCAGCCGGCGTCCTCGAACCGCCGCACGGCGGCGGCCGACAGGGCGGCGATCTCCGTCGCCACCGGCCCGACGCCCAGGTTCGGCGACCACGCCACCCGGCGCGGCGGCTGCGGCCGTTCGGCGGCGGCGAGGAAGGGGGCGGCCGGGGCCTCCAGCGCCAGCGGATCGCGGGCATCGGGGCCGGCGAAGGCATCCAGCATCAGCGCCACGTCGGCGACGGTGCGGCCCATGGGCCCTTCCACCCACAGGCTGCCGAAGGGCTCCCGCGCCGGGCCGCGCGCCACCCGCCCGGGGCTCGGGCGCAGGCCGACGACGCCGCAGAACGACGCCGGCAGCCGCAGCGAACCGCCGAGGTCGGAGCCGGTCGCCAGCCACGCCATGCCGGTGGCCAGCGCCACCGCCGAGCCGCCGGACGAGCCGCCGCAGGTGCGGGCGGTGTCCCACGGGTTGACGGTGCGGCCGAAGACGTCGTTGAAGGTATTGCCGCCGGCGCCCCATTCGGGCGTGTTGCTCTTGCCGAGCACCAGGCCGCCGCGCGACTCCAGCCGCTCCACCAGCACGTCGCTGGTCTTGGGCACCGCCTCGGCGAACAGCGGCGAGCCGTAGGTGGTGCGCACGCCGGCGACGTCGGTCAGATCCTTCACCACCAGCGGCAGGCCGGCCAGCCAGCCGGGGCTGCCGCTGTCGCCCTGGCCGCCGAGCAGGCGGTGGGCGTGGTCGCGGGCACGGTCGGCGCACAGGGTGGGCAGGGCGTTGACCGCCGGGTTGACGGTGGCGATGCGCGCCAGCGCGGCGTCGATGAGGTCGAGCGGCGAGATGGCGCCGGTACGCAGCAGGCGCACGGCCTCGACGGCGGTCAGGCGGATGAGGTCGTCCATGGGCTCAGCGGCCTCCCAGGATCAGGCGATGCAGCGCCCAGGTGGCGGAGACGACGATGACCGCCGACCATAGGGTGTCGGACAGAAAATGGCCGCCCTGGATGATGCGCACCAGCGCCACCACCGACCCGGCGACCAGGGCCGCCGCGATGGCGGTGCCGCGATGGCGGCGCGGCACCAGGAAGGCGAAGGCCACCAGCCAGAACCCCAGCGCCCCATGGCCGGAGGTGAAGGAGCAGTTGCCGTCGCACTGGTCGGTCACCAGCCACGGCGCGGTATAGATCGCCTCGCCGCCGAATTCCTGGATCTGGCTCGGGCGGGCGCGGCCCCAGTTTTCCTTCAGGAGGGTGTTGACGATCAGCCCCGGCCCGATGGCCAGCGAACTGGCGAGGAACAGCGTCACCCGCCCGTCGACCCCCAGGAACCGCTGGCGCAGCACCACCCCGGCCAGCCACAGCAGCACCACGAACAGCAGCAGCCCGAACAGCACCACCGGCAGGCCCTTGCGGATGAACTCCGCGAACCAGCCGCGGGCATGGACGAAGCCAAGGCCCGGCTCGTAGAACAGGCCGCTCACCCACAGGTCGGCCTGGGGAAACAGCAGGAAGAAGGCCAGCAGGCCCAGCAGCCAGGCGCAGGGCCGGGCGCGAAAGGAGGCGCCGGCGGCTTCGATGACGCGTGCGATCAAGACCCGTATCCCTCAAATCCATCCAGCCGCCAGACGTGCAGCGTCAGCGACGCCTCCGCCGACAGGCCGACCCGCAGCACCGCCACTTGGCGGGCATCGGCGAAGCGGGCCACCACATGGTCGGGAGCGTCCTGGCGGGTGACGTAGAGGAAGGGGCCGGCATCGCCCGGTTCAAGGGCCATCTCAAGTTCGTAATGGTTCTCGATGATGCCGTCGGGGTTCCACATGCGGGCGTCGAAGGGGTGCGGCCGCACGTAGTAGACCAGCGTCGCCATGGTCTTGCGGTCGTCGAACAGCAGCCGGGCGTCGGGCTGGCCGGAGGCGAGGGTGGCGATGTTCTCGCCCATGGCATCCCAGCCGCGCACCCGCTTCAGCGGGTCGAGCTTGCCGCCCGGCTCGATGCCCACCAGCGGCGCCGCCAGGCTGAAGTTGTGCAGCACGAAGATCACCGCCAGATGCAGCACGATGGCGGCCTTGAACAGCCGGGTCCGCTCGCGCGTCAGCAGCCACGCCGTCACCAGCAGCGAGCCGCCGACATAGGCGGTGGCGGCCCAGTTGGCGTTGGCGCGGCTGAGCAGGCTTTCAAAGGTCATCACCGCCAGCACCGGCAGGGTGAAGGCCAGCAGCAGGCGGAACCGCTCGTCGGTCACCGTGGCGCGCCAGCGGGCGATCACGACCCACAGCAGCACGGCGAAGAAGATGGGGCCGAAGACGCCGAACTGGCTGCCGACGAATTCCGCCAGTTCGCCGGGCTGGAACAGGTCGCCGCCCAGGTTGGCGTTGGCCTTGGTGTGGGCGTAGGAAACAAAGTCGTTGGACCAATTCCACCACAGGTTGGGGGCGTAGCACAGCGCCGTCACCGCCAGCGCCGCCCACGGCCCAGCGGTGCGCGCCTGCGGCCGCAGCGACGGCACCCAGGCCAGCGCCAACACCAGCGAGATGACGAAGAACAGCATGGCGTACTTGGCCAGCAGGCCGAGGCCGACGAACAGGCCGAGCGCCAGCCACCACGCCAGCCCGCCGCCGTCGCGCAGGCGCACCAGGGCCAGCAGCGCCAGGGCCCAGAACAGCAGCAGGAAGGGATCGGTGGTGATCACCAGGGCGGAGAACGATACTCCCGGCATGAGGGCGTAGGCGAGCGCGCTCCAGAACCCGATGCGGGCGTCGAACAGCCGCCGGCCGACGTGGTAGATCGCCAGCGCGGCGCCAAAATGGGCGAGGGCGGAACCGGCCTTGACGCAGACCTCGCCGTCACCGCAGACGGCGGTGGTGGCGGCGATCGCCCACGCCACCATGGGCGGCTTGGAGAAATAGCCGAAGGCCGGCAACTGCGCCCACAGCCAGTATTGCGCTTCATCGAAGCTGAGATTGATGTCAAGGGCGCCAAGCGCCATCACCCGCCACACGGTCAGGGCACCGAGCAGCAGGGTGACGGCCAGCGGGCCGAACAGACCGTCGCCGGACGGAGCGGCGGCCGGACGGGAGGGCAGGGGGGAAGATGTCATGGACCGCTCAGCCGTCCTCAAGGTGGAACAGGAAGGCGGTGCCGAGCAGCGCCGTCACCACGCCGGGGCTCCAGGCCGCCAGGGCCAGGGGCAGGGTGTCGGACAGGCCAAGGGCATAGGTCACCTTGCTGTAGAAGTAGAGGCCGAAGCCGGCCAGCACGCCGCCCAGCACCCGGAACATCAGCTTGCCGGAGCGCTGGTTGGGATTGATGGTGAACACCGCCGCCACCAGCACCATGGCCGCCAGCAGCAGCGGCGAGGCCAGCAGCGAGTGCCAATAAATGGTGTGACGATGGGCCGAGAAGCCGGCCGATTCGAAAAACTCGATGAACCCCGGCAGATCCCAGAACGGCACGCTTTCCGGCTGGGCGTATTTTTCCTGGATACGGCCGATGGTCAGGGTGGTGGGCAGTTCCAACGCCTGATGGAAGGCGCTGGGCAGGCCCGGCACCATCACCCAGGCGTCGCGCAGCTTCAGCACGCCGTCGCCGAGGGTGGCGCGCTCCGCTTCGATGCGGCGGATGAAATCGTTCTCGTTCTTCATCTCGAAGATGGAGATGCCGCCCATCTTGAGGGTGAAATCCTCCTGCCGCACCGACCCGGCCCGCAGCACCGCCGACCGCTCGCCGGGACCGCTTTCGCGCAGCCACATGCCGCCACCCGAGAAGTTGAGGGCGCCGGAGTCATCGACCAGCCGAAACTCCTCCTCCATGGCCTGGAAACGGGCATAGAGCTTGGCGCCGACCGGGTTGACGACGGTGATCTCCACCACCCCGAGCAGCGCCGTCACCAGCACCACCGGCGCCAGGAACTGCCAGGCGGAGACGCCGGCGGCCCGCATGATCACCAGTTCCGACGACCGCGATAGACGCCAGAACGCCACCATGCAGGCGATCAGCACCACGAAGGGCAGGGTGGTGTGAAGCATGTTGGGCAGCTTGAGCAGCGCCATGATGGCCAGTTCGGTGGCCGGTGTGCCGGTGCCGGCGGCGCGGCGCAGCAACTCGATCAGGTCGAACAGCACGATCAGACCGGCGATGACCAGCAATGTCCCGGCGAACGCCGCCAGGAAATGGCGCGTCACATAGCGCGACAGGGTCGGATAGATCCGGAACACGAAACCGATTGTCCTTTGCATGGGCGCGCGAGGCGGCGCATTCTAGCGCCCCGGCGTGCGGCGGGAAACCTCCTCGGCACACCGCCGCACCGCCGTGCCCGCGACCGCAGTATGGGGAGCAAAGACCGATGGTTCAACTGACGCGCATCTACACCCGCGGCGGCGACACCGGCCGGACGTCGCTCGGCAACGGGACGCGCGTGCCCAAACATGCCTTGCGGGTGGAAGCCTACGGCACGGTCGACGAGACCAACGCCGTCCTCGGCATCGCCCGCCTGCATACCGCCGGCAGCGACATCGATGCCATGCTGATGCGCATCCAGAACGACCTGTTCGACCTCGGCGCCGATCTCTGCGTCCCGCCCGCCGAGGGCGAGGAGGCGGCGGAGATGCCGGCGCTACGCATCGTCGCCGATCAGGTGGAGCGGCTGGAGCGGGAAATCGACTCCATGAACGAAGACCTGACGCCGCTGAAATCCTTCGTCCTTCCCGGCGGCGCGGCGGCGGCGGCGCAGCTTCACCTGGCGCGGACGGTGTGCCGCCGTGCAGAACGCTGCATCACCGCCCTGGCCGAGACGGAAGCGGTGAACCCGCAGGCGATCCGCTACATCAACCGGCTTTCGGACCATCTTTTCGTTCTGGCGCGGTATGTTAACGCCCAAGGGCCGGGGGATGTGCTGTGGGTGCCGGGGGCCAACCGATAATGGCAAGAAACTTGTTCGCAAGTTGGCCAGATTGACAGGAAATTCCCGACACTGTTATTTTGCGCCGCAAACAAAGGTTGCGCGTACAGCGCGACGACGGAGTGGATGAAATCCGCCCGTCGGGGGAGTTAGACCGGAACGCAACCGCTGAGATGACAGGAAATCCATGAAGGTTCTCGTCGCCGTCAAGCGGGTCGTCGACTACAACGTCAAGATCCGCGTCAAAGCCGACAAGTCCGGCGTTGAAACGTCCAACGTCAAGATGTCCATGAACCCCTTCGACGAAATCGCCGTCGAAGAGGCCGTCCGCCTGAAGGAGGCCGGGAAGGCCACCGATGTGGTGGCGGTCAGCCTGGGTGTCGCCCAGAGCCAGGAAACCATCCGCACGGCCCTCGCCATGGGTGCCGACCGCGGCGTGCTGGTCCAGACCGATGAGGAATTGCAGCCGCTGGCCGTCGCCAAGCTGCTGAAGGCCGTCATCGACAAGGAACAGCCCGATCTGGTCATCCTCGGCAAGCAGGCCATCGACGACGACAGCAACCAGACCGGCCAGATGCTGGCCGCGCTGCTCGGCTGGCCGCAGGGCACCTTCGCCTCCAAGGTGGAGCTGACCGACGGCGGCCTCACGGTGGTGCGCGAAGTCGACGGCGGTCTGGAAACGGTGGCGCTCAAGCTGCCGGCCCTGGTCACCGCCGACCTGCGCCTGAACCAGCCGCGCTATGCGTCGCTGCCGAACATCATGAAGGCCAAGAAGAAGCCCATCGAGACCCTGTCGCCCGCCGATCTGGGCGTCGATGTCGCGCCGCGCCTCGTCACCCTGAAGGTCGAGGAACCCGCCGCCCGCAAGGCCGGCATCAAGGTGCCCGACGTCGCCACCCTGGTCGACAAGCTCAAGAACGAAGCGAAGGTGATCTGATGAGCATCCTGGTCATCGCCGAAAACGCCGAAGGCCGTCTGCGCGGCGGCGTTTTCAACGCCGTCACGGCGGCCAAGCAGCTGTCCGACAAGGGCGCTGGCGACATCCACCTGCTGGTGGCCGGCAAGGACATCGGCGGCGTCGCCGAGGCGGCCGCCAAGATCGCCGGCGTCGCCAAGGTGCTGAAGGTCGACAGCGACGTCTACGCTCACCCGCTGGCCGAGCCCATGGCGGCGCTGATCGTGTCGCTGGCCGGCGGCTACAGCCACATCCTCGCCGCCGCCGACACCTTCGGCAAGAACGTGCTGCCGCGCGTGGCCGCGCTGCTCGACGTCGCCCAGATTTCCGAAATCTCGGCCGTCGAGTCGCAGGACACCTTCGTCCGCCCGATCTATGCCGGCAACGCCATGGCGACCGTCCAGTCCAAGGACGCCGTCAAGGTCGCCACCGTGCGCGGCACCAGCTTCGACGCCGCTCCGGCCGAGGGTGGTTCCGCCGCCATCGAGGACGCCGCCGCCGCCCAGGATCCGGGCCTGTCGAGCTTCGTCGGCCAGGAGCTGTCGAAGTCCGAGCGCCCCGAACTGGCCAGCGCCCGTATCGTCGTCTCCGGCGGTCGCGGCATGGGGTCCGGCGAGAACTTCAAGCACATCGAAGCGGTCGCCGACAAGCTGGGCGCCGCCGTCGGTGCGTCGCGCGCCGCCGTCGATGCCGGTTTCGTGCCCAACGACTACCAGGTCGGTCAGACCGGCAAGGTGGTCGCCCCGGATCTGTACATTGCCGTCGGCATCTCCGGCGCGATCCAGCATCTGGCGGGCATGAAGGACTCCAAGGTGATCGTCGCGATCAACAAGGACGAGGAAGCGCCCATCTTCCAGGTCGCCGACTACGGCCTGGTCGCCGACCTGTTCCAGGCTCTGCCGGAGCTGGAGCGGGAACTCGACAAGGTCAAGTAACCAAGCAAAAGAGAGCGTAGGGGCTTCTCTGGGTCGTCACGCATTAAGCCAGCCAAAGGAAGGCCAGTTACATGATCAAGAAGATCGGCGTGATCGGCGCCGGCCAGATGGGCAACGGCATCGCCCATGTCTGCGCCCTGTCCGGCTATGACGTCCAACTCGTGGACATCAACCCGGCCCAGTTGGACAAGGCCCTTACGGTCATCGGCAAGAACCTCGACCGTCAGGTCAGGAAGGGCGCCGTGGACGATGCGGGCAAGGCCGCGACCCTTGCCCGCATCGCCACCACCACCGAGTTCTCCTTCGAGAGCTGCGATGTGGTGATCGAGGCGGCGACGGAAGACGAGTCGGTGAAGAAGCAGATCTTCGCCAAGGTCTGTCCGAGCCTGAAGCCGGAAGCCATCCTCTGCACCAACACCTCGTCCATTTCGGTGACGCGCCTTGGCGCTTCCACCGATCGGCCGGGCAAGTTCATGGGCATGCACTTCATGAACCCGGTGCCGGTGATGCAACTGGTGGAACTGATCCGCGGCATCGCCACGGACGAAAGCACCTTCTCCACCATCCGCACCTTCACCGAAACCCTCGGCAAGCAGCCGGTGAACGCCGAGGATTTCCCGGCCTTCATCGTCAACCGTATCCTGCTGCCGATGATCAACGAGGCGGTCTATACCCTGTATGAAGGCGTCGGCTCGGTGGATTCCATCGACACCGCCATGCGCCTGGGTGCCAACCACCCGATGGGACCGCTGGAACTGGCCGACTTCATCGGTCTGGATGTCTGCCTTGCCGTCATGCATGTGCTGCACGATGGTCTCGCCGACACCAAGTACCGCCCCTGCCCGCTGCTGGTGAAGTACGTCGAGGCTGGCTGGCTCGGCCGCAAGACCGGCAAGGGCTTCTACGACTATTCCGGCGAGAAGCCGATCCCGACGCGCTGACGCGATCGTCATCGTCGCGGGCTGGCGAGCCGGCCTTGGAATGTGCTAAAGGCGGCCCTCGGAGACATCTCCGGGGGCCGTTGCCGTAGGGCCCGAGACCGAGACAAACCGAGCCGCAGGAGCGCCGTACCGTGCAGACCATCCTCCAGGGCTGGCGCCCCTACGCCATCCTGACGCTCCTCTGTGCGCTGCTGTACCTGCCGGGGCTGGCGGCGGTGCCGCCGCTCGACCGCGACGAAAGCCGCTTCATCCAGGCCTCGCGCCAGATGATGGTGACGGATGACTACGTCACCATCTGGTTCCAGGACGAACCCCGCCACAAGAAGCCGGTCGGCATCCACTGGCTTCAGGCGGCGAGTGTCGAGACCCTCAGCGACCCCCACAGCACGGCGGTTTGGCCCTACCGGCTGGTGTCGGTGCTGGGGGCGGTGCTGGCGGTGATCGGCACCTTCTACTTCGGCGCCGCCCTGTTCGACCGCCGGGTCGCCTTCGCCGCCGCCGGTATTTTGGGGGCGAGCCTGATCCTGGTGACGGAGGCCCATCAGGCCAAGACCGACGCCATGCTGCTGGCTTGCGCGGTGGCGACCCAGGGGGTGTTCGCCCGGCTCTACCTGCAAGCGCGTGGCGGTGGCGTGGCGGTGCCGGGCTGGAACGTGGTGCTGTTCTGGCTCGCCCTCGGCTGGGCGGTGATGGTGAAGGGGCCGGTGGTGCCGGTGGTGGTGCTGCTGACCATGCTGACCCTGGCCGTCGCCGACCGCTCCGTCTCCTGGCTGCACGGGCTGCGGCCGGTGATGGGCATGCCGCTGGCGCTGGCCGTCTTCCTGCCCTGGTATCTGGCGGTGGGCGAGGCCACCGACGGCGGCTTCCTGGCCGAGGCGGTGGGCAAGGATCTGCTGCCCAAGCTTCTGGCCGGGCAGGAAAGCCATGGCGCCCCGCCCGGCTATTATCTGCTGCTGGCGGCGGTGACCTTCTGGCCCGGCAGCCTGTTCCTGTGGCCGAGCCTGTGGCGCGGCTGGCGCCAGCGCACCCAGCCGGCGCTGCGCTTCCTGCTGGCCTGGGTGGTGCCAGCGTGGATCCTGTTCGAGCTGGTGCCGACCAAGCTGCCGCACTACACCTTGCCCATCTATCCGGCCCTGGCGCTGATGGTGGCGGCGGCCTTGTTCGCCGTGCGTGACGGTACCTGGGACATGCTGGCCGGCCGCGGCGCGCGTGCGTGGTACGCGGTGTGGGCGGTGGTCGGCGTGACGCTGGCGGTG
>JAEWWF010000386.1 GCA_023396465.1 Pseudomonadota bacterium | reverse complement strand
CACCGCCATGGGGCTGCAAGTGCTGGCCGAGCGCGGCGAGCTGGCTTCGGCGGTGGGCCGCTCGGCCTTCGCCGTGCTGCTGATGCAGGACCTCATGGTGCCGGTGCTGCTGACCGTCACGCCGCTGATGGCCGACACCGAATTCGTGCTGTCGGCGGAACTGGGCATCGCCGCCGCCGAGGCCGTGGCGGTGCTGGCGGCGGCCATCCTGGTCGGACGCTTCCTCATGCGGCCGCTGTTCCGTGCCGTCGCCGCCGCCCGCTCGGCCGAGGTGTTCACCGCCACCGCCCTGCTGGTGGTGCTGGGCATGGCGCTGGCGATGGAGCATGTCGGCCTGTCCATGGCCCTGGGCGCCTTCCTGGCCGGCCTGCTGCTGGCCGACAGCGAGTTCCGCCATCAGGTGGAAGCCGATATCCAGCCGTTCCGCGGCCTGCTGCTCGGGCTGTTCTTCATGGCCGTCGGCATGACCGTCGATTTCGGGCTGATGGGCGAACACTGGGGGCTGGTGATCGCGCTGGTGGCCGGTCTGATGGCGGTGAAGGCGGCGATCCTGATTCCGCTGTTCCGCGCCTTCGGCCTCGGCCTGCCCGACGCCGTGAAGGGCGCCTTCCTGCTGGCCCAGGGCGGCGAGTTCGCCTTCGTGCTGTTCACCTACGCGGTCGGCGTCAACGCGCTGCCCGACGACACGGCGCAAATGCTGGTGCTGGTGGTGTCGCTGTCCATGGCGCTGACGCCCTTCGTCGCCATCGGCGGGGCGCGTCTCGGCGGGCTGCTGGCGGCGCGGCGGGAGTTGCCGGCCGAACAGCCGCCCAAGCCGCACAGCCACGAGGGCCACGTCATCGTCTGCGGCTTCGGGCGCGTCGGTCGCACGGTGGCGCGGCTGCTGGAGGCGGCGGGCCGCCCCTACATCGCCTTCGACCGCGACCTCGACCGTGTCATGCAGGGCCGCGCCGCGAGCATGAACGTCTACTTCGGCGACGCCAGCCGACCGGAGGTTCTCCATGCCGCCCATGCCGCCGACGCCCGCCTGATCGTCGTCACCACCGACGACCCCGCCGCCACCGCCCGCGCCGTCGCCCATATCCGCCACCACTTCCCGCGCCTGACCATCCATGCCCGCGCCCGCGATCTCACCCAGTCGGCGGTGCTGCGCAAGGCCGGTGCCTCGGCGACCGTGCCGGAGACCCTGGAGGCCAGCCTGCAAATCGGGGCCCAGGTGCTGGCCGCCACCGGCCTTGGCGCCGACGACGTGGCGGCGACGCTGGAACACTGGCGGCGTGACGACTACGCGGCCCTGGTGGGCGCCGTCGGGCAGACCAAGGCGACGGCCCCGGCGGACTGACCGCACGCGCCCCCTTCCCCGCCGGCCACGGCGGCGCCATACTCCGTTCGTGGTAGAAGGACCGCAGCGAGCGGCCGGGTTGGGGGATGCAGGACAGAATGGGAGCGGTGGCGGCGGGTCCGGCGCCGACGGCACCGCCGTCGCGACGACGGCGGACTGCGGGCTTCGTGCGGCGGTTCACCCGCCTCGCCGGGGGATACTGGCGCGGCGACACCCGCTGGCGGGCGCTGTCGCTCACCGCCCTGGTGGTGGTGCTGACGCTGTTCCAGGTGGTCGTTCCCATTGCCATCAACGTTTGGATGCAGCGCCTGTTCGACACCCTGGAACAGAAGGCGTTGGGCCAGTTTGGCGGCTTGCTGGGGGCGTTGGCGGCGATCATCCTCGCCAACGTGCTGATCACGGTCGCCCACCTGCGGGCCAAGCGCCACCTGCAAGTCAGTTGGCGGGCGTGGCTGACCCGCCGGCTGCTGGGATCGTGGATGCACGACGGCCGCCATTACCTGGTGACCTTCCTGCCCGGCGAGCACGACAACCCCGACGGCCGCATCGCCGAGGACATCCGCATCGCCACCGAATACGCCGTCGACCTCGCCCATTCCCTGATGTTCGCCGGCCTGATGCTGGTCAGCTTCACCCAAATCCTATGGACGCTGTCGGGCTCCCCCTGGGTCAGCATCGGCGGCCTGGAACTGTACATCCCGGGTCATCTGGTGTGGATCGCGGTGATCTATGCCGCCATCGGCACCACCGTCGCCCTGCTGCTGGGGCGACCGCTGGTGCGGGCGGTGAACCGCCGTCAGACCTACGAAGCCAACTTCCGCTTCGGCCTCGTCCATGCCCGCGAGAACGCGCTCGCCATCGCCCTGCTGGACGGCGAGGACGACGAACGCCGCAACCTCGACAGTCTGTGGAAGGATCTGCGGCGGGCATGGGACCGGCAAACCCAAGCACTCTGCTCCATCTTCTACTTCACCACCGTGTGGTCGGTGCTCAGTCAGGCGTTTCCGGTGCTGGTGGCGGCGCCGCGCTACATGGCCGGGCAGATCAGCCTGGGCGTGCTGATGCAGACGGCGCAGGCCTTCCAGCACATGGTGGGGGCGCTGTCGTGGCCCATCGACAACCTGGCCAAGGTGGCGGAATGGCGGGCCTCGGTGGAGCGTGTGCAAAGCCTGCACGACGCCCTTGAAAGCCTGCGTGACCGCGCGTCCCTCACCTCCGACCCCACCGCGCCCCCGACCATGGCCGCCGGAGGCGTGCGGGTGGAGGAAGGCCCCGAAACGGTCCTCGCCTTCGAGGGCCTGACCGTCACCAATCCCGACGGCCGCCCGGTGCTGTGCGACCTGACCGCCCGTATCCCGCTCGGCGACCGGGTGCTGATCTCCGGCGATCCCGGCGCGGCGGTGAAGCTGTTCAAGGTGGTGGCGGGGTTGTGGCCGTGGGGCAGCGGCCGGATGCAGTTGCCGGCCGGCGACGGCATTTTCTTCATGCCGCAGCGCCCCTATCTGCCGCTCGGCACCCTGCGGGGCGCCGTCACCTATCCCGGCGATCCCGACACCACACCGCCGGGAGCGGTGGAGACGGCGCTGGCGGCGGCGGGGCTCGCCCATCTGGTGCCACGGCTCGATCAGGTGGAGACGTGGGAGCAGGTGCTGGCGGCCTCGGAACAGCAGCGCCTGGGCTTCGCCCGCCTGCTGCTGCACCGGCCGACCTGGATCTTCCTCCAGGAAGCCACCGACGCCCTCGACGCCCGTGGCGAACAGGAGATGATGCACCTGCTGCTGACCGAGTTCCCACAGGCGACCCTCATCACCATCGGCCACCACAAGGCGCTCGACAACTACCATCGGCGCAAGCTGGCCCTGATCACCTGCGACGGCGCCCTGACGGCGCGGGAAGTGGACCTGGCGCCGCCGGTGGCTTACCCGGCGGCGCAATGACAGGCCCGCGGGTGGCGGATCAGACCGCCGCCTCCGCCTTGCGCACCGCCGCGATGGTGTCGCGGAACCAGGCGTAGGACGCCTTCGGCGTGCGCTTCAGCGTCTCGTAATCCACATGCACGAGACCGAAGCGGTTCTGATAGCCGGTGCCCCATTCAAAGTTGTCGAGCAACGACCACACATAATAGCCGCGCACGTCCGCCCCGGCGGCGATGGCCTCCTTCATGGCGTCGGTGTAGAGGGTCAGGTAACGGATGCGGGTGGCGTCGTTGACCTCGCCCGCGTCGTCCACCTTGTCGTTGCCGCCCATGCCGTTCTCGGTGACGTAGATCGGCAGCTTGTAGGTCTTGGTCAGGTCGATCAGCTCGTCACGGAAGGCGGCCGGCCAAATCGGCCAGCCGATGTCCGACTTGTCGGCATCGTCGGGCGCCGCGCCCCAGTGGAAGCCCCAGGTGGCGTTGGGATCATCCTTGGCGAAGATGGGGCCGTAATGATTAAGGCCGAACCAGTCGATGCGGCGGCAGATTTGCGCCATGTCGCCGGGCTGCACATAAGGCGCGATGGTCTCGGCGATCAGGTCGGGGTAGTGGCCGAGCAACTGCGGGTCGGGGAAAGCCCGGTTCCAATGGGCATCGAGCAGCGCGGCGGCGCGGCGGTCGGCGTCGGTGTCCTTCTCCGGCCACACCACCTGGCGGTTATGCACCGCGCCGATGGAGGCGCCGGGCACCAGATCGCGGATGACATCGACGCCCATGCCGTGGGCGAGGTTGGCGTGATGGATGGCCTTCAGATGCGCCTCGCGGTCGGTGACACCGGGGGCCGACCAATCGATGCAATAGCCGAACAGGGTGAAGACGGCGAATTCGTTGAAGGTCGCCCAGTGCTTCACCCGGTCGCCGTAGCGGCGGCAGCAGACGGCGGCATAATCGGCGAACCACCCGGCGGATTCGCGGGCCGGCCAGCCGCCCAGGTCGTCGAGCGCCTGCGGCAGATCCCAGTGATAGAGGCACAGCCACGGCTCGATGCCGGCTTCCAGCACGCCGTCGATGAGGCGGTCGTAGAAGTCGAGGCCCTTCTCGTTCACCCGCCCCTTGCCCTTGGGCAGAATGCGCGGCCACGCCACCGAGAAGCGGTAGACGTCGAGCCCGAGGCCCTTCATCAGCGCGATGTCCTCGGGGTAGCGGTGGTAGTGATCGCAGGCGACGTCGCCGGTGTCGCCGTTGGCGATCTTGCCCTGCATGCGGCAGCGGGTATCCCAGATCGACGGCAGGCGGCCGTCGGCGTCGTGGCCGCCCTCGATCTGATAGCTGGAGGTCGAGACACCCCATTTGAAGCCGCGCGGATAGCCGGCGGCGGTGAGAGCACGCGAACGAATGTCGGTCATGATGAGCCTCGCGGGCGGGCGCCGGCGGGCGCCGCACCGGCCATCGCCGATGCCCGCCCCGATCCGGCAGAGGTAGGACACTACCACCTTACGCCCGCCGTGGCGGCGGTCAAGGGGCGGCTCCGGCCTATGCCGAAGGGCGGGGGTGAGAGACGAGAAAGGGTGGAAAGACCGCCTTACACCAGCCGCCAACCCCAGCGGCGGAAGTAGGTGACCGCCGAGGCCGCGAACAGCCGCAGGTGCCGCCATCCCTTGCGGCCGGCGCCGCCGCCGTGGTGGATGATGCGCATGGTCGGCAGATAGACCACCTCCCCCACCAGGGCGAGGCGGCGGCTCAGGTCGAAGTCCTCGAAATAGAGGAAGTAGGCGTCGGTGAAACCGCCGACCGACCGCGCCGCGTCGCCACGCAGCAGCATGAAGCAGCCGCTGGCGATGGCGATGCCGGCCACCGGATCGACGGTGCCCGGCCGAATGCGGTCGCGCAGTTCGTAGTGGTCGAGCAGGGCGCGGAACGGGCGCCGCAGCGGCGCCGGAGCGAAGCCGCGCAGGGCCAGCGTCACCAGCCCCGGCGGCCGTTTGCACAAATATTGGAAACGGCCGGTCTCGTCCTCCGCCCGTGGCGCCGCCAGCACCACCCGCGGGTTCGCCTCCAGGTAGGCAAGCCCGACCTGAAGCGCCGCCGGGTCCACCTCCACGTCCGGGTTCAGCACCAGATGCCAGGGCGCCGCCCCGGCGCGCAGCAGCGCCAGATCGTGGCCCCGGCCATAGCCGATGTTGCCGTGACCGGCGAGAACCTCGGCCCCCAGCCCGGCCGCCCGCGCCTGCTGCACGAGCCCGTCCAGCAGCGGCCGGTCGCCGCCGTCGCCATTGTCGATCAGGATCAACCGCACCGGCCGCCCCTCGGCGAGCAGGGGCGCGGCGGCGGTGCAGAGGGTGGCGACGGTACGGCGCAGCAGGTCCGGGTGCGGCCGGAAGACGACGATGCCGACATCAAGGCCGTCCATGGCCGGTGATCCTTCTTGACGGAAGCGGTGCGCGGCGGCGGGCGGCGCGACCGGAAACGACGGGCGCCCCGTGTAAAGCACGCCGCCCGCCGGCGATCAACACTGGACGCGGACGGTGCGCGTTCCGTTTACTGATCCTGCCCGTGCCAGCCGGAGAGCCCGCCCATGCCACGCCCGACCCTGCCCACCCTCGCCGCCCTTGCCGCCCTGGCACTCGGGATGAGCGCCATCGCCGCGCGGGCGGAGGAGATCCGCCTGTCACTGCCAGCCGACTGCGAACCGGGCCGGACCTGTTGGATCTCCAAACTGGTGGACCGCGACCCCGGCGAGCGCAACATCGACTACCGATGCGGCGCCCGCGCCCTCGGCGATCACGACGGCGTCGATTTCGCCGTGCCCGACATGGCGGCGGCGGCCGCCACGCGCGTACTGGCGGCGGCGCCGGGCCGGGTGCTCGGGGTGCGCGACGGCATGGCCGACGTCAATATCCTCAGCATCGACGCGAAAACCATCGCCGGGCGGGAGTGCGGCAACGGCGTCGTCATCGACCACGGCAACGGCTGGCACACCCAGTATTGCCACCTGCGCCAGGGCTCCATCGCCGTCGCCCAGGGGCAGGAGGTGGAGCGGGGCCAGGAACTGGGACGCATCGGTCTGTCCGGATCGACCGAGCATCCGCACGTCCACCTGACGGTGCGCCGCGACGGCAAGCCGGTCGATCCCTTCACCGGCACCGGCCGCGATGGCACCTGCGGTCCCGAGGCCGACGCCACCGCCCTGTGGCAGCCCGAGGTGAAGGCAGCGCTGCCCTATGAGACGCGACGGCTGGCGGTCATCGGACCAGCCCCGGGGGCCGCCGACAAGGTGGCGGCCCGGGCCGGCGACTACGGCGACACGCTGGCCGCCGATGCCCCGGCGCTGGTGGTGTGGGCCGACGTCCTGGCCCCCCGCAAGGGCGACCGGGTGCGCTTCCGCATCCGCGATGCCGACGGCGAGTGGGTGTTCGACCATACCCAGACCATCGAGTCCGATCATGCCCAATGGTTCGGCTTCGGGGGCCTGCGCCGCAAGGTGCCGGCCTGGGCGGCGGGAGACTACGGGCTTGAGGTCAACCTGCTGCCGGTGGACGGTGGCGCGCCGCTGACCGCCATGCGAACCATCCGGGTGCCATGACCGCGTCCCGGAGCGCGCGGCAGACCGCCCCATCAAAGGGCGAGCCGCCCGGCATTGTCCTTGCGCTGCAACACCACCTGCCGCATTCTCGGGCGGTCATGACCGCCGCCCGTATCATCATCGTCAACTTCAATGCCGGTGCCTACCTCGACCGCTGCCTGAAGGCCGTGCAGGCCCAGACGCGCGGCGATTTCGAGGTGGTGGTGGTCGACAACAATTCCCACGACGGATCGCTGGCTGTCGTCCCCCACGACGACGCGCGGTTCCGCGTCATCCCCCTGGCCGACAACGTCGGTTTCGCCGCCGCCAACAACCGCGGGGCGGAAGGGGCGACGACCCCGTGGATCGTCACCCTGAACCCCGACGCCTTCCCCGCCCCCGACTGGCTCGAAACGCTGATCGCCGACGCCGAGAGCCACCCCGGCGCCGCCATGGTGGGGTCGACGCTGCTGCTCGATGACGAATCGGATGGCGTCACCCGCTATGACGGCACCGGCGACAACGTCTCGCCCTTCGGGCTGCCCTGGCGCGGCGGCTTCCGCAAGCCGGCGCGGCCCGAGCATCCGTCCGGCGAAGTGTTCGGCCCCTGCGCCGCCGCCGCGCTCTACGACCGCGTCATGTTCGAGGCGGTGGGCGGCTTCGACGAATGCTTCTTCTGCTACTGCGAGGATGTCGATCTGGCCTTCCGCATCCGCCTGCTGGGCGGACGCTGCTATCAGTCGGGGCGGTCGGTGGTGCGCCATATCAGTTCGGGGGTGACCGGACGGCATTCCGAGTTCTCGCTGTTCTACGGCTACCGCAATGCCTGGTGGATGGCGCTCAAATGCATGCCGACCGTGCTGCTGCCGCTGGTGGTGCTTGGGCAAACCCTCGGGTGCCTGCTGCTGGAAGTGCGCGGCCTGATGCTGCGCCGCCGCCTGCCGGGTCTGCGGGCGCTCTATCACGGTCTGGTGGATTGTGGCCCTTGCTGGACCGCCCGCCGCAGCCTCCAGCGCCAGCGCAGGGTGTCGACGCTGACCATCCTGCGCGCCCTCACCTGGAGCCTATCGGCCTTCATCGGCCGCCGCATCGTGGTGCGGCCCTGGCACCCGCTGGCGCCGGCCCGAACCTCCACCGTCACCGAGGCCGCCACCCCGCCCCAGCCGCTCCCCTCGCCGCTCGCCGACGACCGCTGATGACCGCCTGACGGTGGCGCCGTGGGGTTCGAGGCCGTATGCTGCCACCCCATGCCCGCCCGCCCGCCGCCCATGCCCGGAGACCGCCGCATCGTGCCGAGCCACCCTGAGCCCGCCACTGTCCGCCCTCCGTCGCCCGCGACGACCACGCCGCCCCGCCGCTCGGCCACCGTGGCGTGGTGCCTGTATGACTGGGCCAATTCGGCCTACCCGACCGTCATCGCCACCTTCGTCTTTGCCGCCTATTTCACCCGCGGCATCGCCCCCGACGAAATCGTCGCCACCACCGCCTGGGGCCACGCCATGGCCGCCTCCGGCCTGCTGATCGCCCTGCTGGCGCCGGTGCTGGGGGCGGTGGCCGACCAGACCGGGCGCCGCAAGCCGTGGCTGGCCGGCTTCACCCTGGTGTGCATCACCTGCTCCGGCCTGCTGTGGTTCGCCGCCCCGGACCCGAGCTGGATGCTCTATGCCCTGGTGCTGGTGGCGCTGTCCAATGCCGCTTTCGAGCTGGGCATGGCCTTCTACAACGCCATGCTGCCCGACGTGACCCGGCCGGAGCGCATGGGCCGCGTTTCCGGCTGGGCCTGGGGGCTCGGCTATGCCGGCGGGCTGCTGTGCCTGGTGATCGCGCTCAAGGTCTTCGTGCAGGCCGACCCGCCGCCCTTCGGCCTCGACCCGGCGCAGGCGGAGCCGGTGCGGGCGACGGTGGTGCTGGTGGCGGCGTGGTATGCCCTGTTCGCCTGGCCGCTGTTCGTCTTCGTGCCCGACCGGCCGCGCGCCGCCACGGCCGGCGCCGTGCAGGTGGCGCGCAAGGCGGTGCGGGAACAGTGGGCGACCCTGAAGGCGCTGAAGCAGTTCGGCCCGGTGCCGCGCTTCCTGCTCGCCCACATGATCTATACCGACGGCCTCAACACCCTGTTCGCCTTCGGCGGCATCTACGCCGCCGGCACCTTCGGCATGAGCTTTTCCGAAATCATCGTCTTCGGCATCGCCATGAACGTCTCCGCCGGCCTGGGCGCCGTGCTGTTCGGATGGACAGACGACCGCATGGGACCGAAGCGCACCATCACCATCGGCCTGATCGGCATGAGCGTGTTCGGCGCCTCCATCCTGGTGGTGCGGGACGTGGCGCTGTTCTGGCCGCTGGCGCTGGCCATGGGTCTGTTCTTCGGGCCGGTGCAGGCCTCCAGCCGCTCGCTCATGGCCCGCCTGTCGCCGCCGGAGGTGCGCAACGAGCTGTTCGGCCTCTATGCCGTGTCGGGCAAGGTGACGGCCTTCCTCGGCCCGCTGGTGGTGGCCTGGGCGACGGCGCTGGCCGACAGCCAGCGCGTCGGCATGGCAACCATCCTGGTGTTCCTGCTCGGCGGGCTGTGGCTGCTGCGCACGGTTCCGGCCGGTCGCGACCCGGCGCTGGAGCGGGTGGCACGCGGCGGATGAAAATCCGTCTCCGGCCGCAGCAACTACGGGTGCGATAGAAAGAGGTAGTGAAGAAATAACGGGCGGAAGCGGTACTTAGAGATGAGGCCGCTCCCGCCGCTTCCACTGATGGAAGGTTGCCCTTAAGACTTTATTTGTTCTCCGGAACTAGGGTGACGTCATTCCGCACCACTGGCGGAACCCCGTTGCCTTCTGACAAAACCGGAGTCCCACATGCGTCCCCTCCGCATGGCGCTGGTGGCGTCGGTCGTGGCTTTCACTGCCGCGCCCGCCCTGGCCGAAACGCCCCTGTTCGTCCTTGAGCCGACCTTCGTTCATCCGCAGAGCGGCGAGACGGTCACCCGCCGCCTCACCTACCGCACCATCGGCGACCTGATCGACGGCGTCGAGATCAAGGCGCTGTCCAATGCCGTCGGTGCCGACCTGACCCAGGTCAGCCAGATTTCCGGCGATGCCTACATCCGCGGCCTGCCCGCCACCATCGCCTATGACGGCACCGAGATCGTGCTGTCGGTGCCGGCCGCCGGCGTCGAGCGCCGCTTCGGCACCACCGCCGCCGACCGCGACGCGGCGCAGGAGGAACTGGAGGCCTACTTCAAGGGCGAGGGCAACGAGACGCTCACCCGCATCCTGAAGGCCGCCGCCGCCCGCACCGCCTTTGACCCGGTGGCCGGCAATCCGTCGTCGCTGATGTCGCGCATGGTCGCCACCGTTCACGACAGCGGCACCCGCGTCGCCCCTGGCGCCGGCTTCTTCGCCGGCATCGGCGGGGACGGCATGCGGCTGAGCAGCGACGATGTGGACGTCACCAGCGCCACCGTGCAGCCGACCATCGGCTACGGCTTCACCAACGGCTGGACGCTGGCGCTCGACGCGCCGCTGACCTGGCAGCAGACGGAAAAGGCCGATACCTGGTCCGGCCACCTCAACCTCGGCCTGACCATGCCGGTGACCGAGGCGTGGAGCCTGACGCCATCCGCCTTCGTCGGCGCCGTCGGGTCGGAGGATCTGGGGGCCGGCGCGGTGCTCACCGGCGGCGGCCTCACCAGCCGCTACGAACGCCCGCTGACCGACCGCTTCAGCCTGGTGCTGGGCAACACGGCGGCGGTGGTGACGACGGTGCCGGTCAGTGTCGGCGACTACGAGGTCGATTACGACCTGACCAACGTGGTCGCCCGCAACGGCCTGTCCGGCGTCTACGACACCGGCGCACAGGCCCTGGGGGCGCCGCTGAAGCTGTCGCTCGGCATCACCGACACCCGCTTCTTCGGCGACGACCTCTACAGCGACTCCTATGAAGAGGTCACCTTCGGCGTCTCCGCCGGCCGCGCCGCCGCCAGCCTCGGCGCCATCTTCGGCGACGGCGACATTTCCGGCGTCACCGGCAAGGTGCGCCTGACCTTCTGAGTACTGATCCGCGCCACACCTTGGGGGAGGGGCGGGATGGGGCGGAGCCGGGGGGCTCCGCCCCATTTCTTTCGCCTTTAGTGGCGGAAGTGGCGCATGCCGGTCATGACCATGGCGAGGCCCTTTTCGTCGGCCGCCTTGATCACCTCGTCATCGCGCATGGAGCCGCCCGGCTGGATCACCGCCGTCGCCCCCGCCTCGGCGGCGGCCAGCAGGCCGTCGGCGAAGGGGAAGAAGGCGTCCGACGCCACCACCGAGCCCACCGTCTGCGGCTGGGCGAGGCCCTGGGCCTTGGCCGCCTCCGCCGACTTCCACGAGGCGATGCGGGAGCTGTCCACCCGGCTCATCTGGCCGGCGCCGATGCCGACAGTGGCACCGTCCTTGACGTAGATGATGGCGTTGGACTTGACGTGCTTGCAGATGCGGAAGGCGATCAGCATGTCGCGCAGTTCCTGCTCGCTCGGCTGGCGCTGGGTCACCACCTTGAGGTCGGCGGCGGTCACGCGGCCGTTGTCGCGGCTCTGCACCAGGAAGCCGCCGGCGAGGTTCTTGTAGGTGACGCCCGGCGCCGCCGGGTCCGGCATGCCGCCGGTCAGCAGCAGGCGCAGGTTCTTCTTGGCGGCGAAGATGGCGCGCGCCTCGGCATCGGCATCGGGGGCGATGACCACCTCGGTGAAGACCTTGGTGATCTCTTCCGCCGCCGCCGCGTCGATGGCGCGGTTGAGCGCCACGATGCCGCCGAAGGCCGAGACGGGGTCGCAGGCCAGCGCCCGCTGGTAGGCGGCGACCACATCACCGCCGACCGCCACGCCGCAGGGGTTGGCGTGCTTGATGATGGCGACGGCGGGCTCGTCGAACTCGGCCGCCAGCTCGAAGGCGGCGTCGGTGTCGTTGAGGTTGTTGTAGGACAGTTCCTTGCCCTGCACCTGCTCGGCGGTGGCGATGCCGGGGCGGTCCTCGCCGGTGACGTAGAAGGCGGCCTTCTGGTGCGGGTTCTCGCCGTAGCGCAGGGTCTGCTTCAGGCGGCCGCCGACGGCGAAGCGGCGCGGGAACTCGTCGCTCACCTGACCGGCGAACCAGGTGGAGATGGCGGCATCATAGGCGGCGGTGCGGGCATAGGCGATGGCGGCCAGCTGCTTGCGCAGGGTGGCGGTGGTGGCGCCGCCGTTGGCTTCCATCTCCGCCTGCACAACGGCGTAGTCTTCCGGGTCGGTGACGACGGTGACGGCGGCGTGGTTCTTGGCCGCGGCGCGGATCATGCCGGGGCCGCCGATGTCGATGTTCTCGATGCAGGTGTCGAAGTCGGCACCCTTGGCGACCGTCGCCTCGAACGGGTAGAGGTTCACCACCACCAGATCGATGGGCAGGATGCCGTGGTCGGCCATGGCGGCCTCGTGCTCGGCGTTGCCGCGAATGCCGAGGATGCCGCCGTGCACCTTCGGGTGCAGGGTCTTCACCCGGCCGTCGAGCATTTCCGGGAAGCCGGTGAAGTCGGCCACGTCGATGACCGGCAGGCCGGCGTCGCGCATGGCCTTGGCGGTGCCGCCGGTGGACAGGATCTCGACGCCCTGGCCGGCGAGGAACCGCACGAAGTCGATCAGGCCCGACTTGTCGGAAACGGAAAGCAGCGCCCGGCGGACGGGAAGGGTGGTGGTCATCGGCCGTGAACCCTGGATGTCGGTGGAGGAAGGCTGGCCGCGCTATAGCACATGCGCGCGCCGGGCGGAAGGCTGGGGGCCGCCGCCGTTGCCGCGCGGGCCGCCACTGGTGTAAGGGTGGGGGGAACCGTCATCGCCAGGGCCAGCCCATGACCGCGCTCCGCAATCCCGTCTTCTGCGCCATCGACACCACCGACCTCAACGCCGCCACGCGCCTTGCCGCCCGCATCGGCGACACGGTGGGGGGCATCAAGCTCGGGCTTGAGTTCTTCACCAGCCAGGGCCGCCGCGGTGTCGAGCAGGTGGCCAAGGCGAGCGAGGCGCCGCTGTTCCTCGACCTCAAGTTCCACGACATCCCCAACACGGTGGCCGGCGCCATCCGCGCCGCCGTGCAGCTGCGGCCGGCCATCGTCAACGTTCACGCCGCCGGCGGCCGCACCATGATGCAGGCCGCCGCCCGCGCCGCCAGCGATGCCGCCGCCGAGTTCGCCGTGCCGCGCCCGCTGG
The DNA here is from genome assembly GCA_023396465.1 of Pseudomonadota bacterium. Classification (GTDB taxonomy): domain Bacteria; phylum Pseudomonadota; class Alphaproteobacteria; order Rhodospirillales; family Rhodospirillaceae; genus Caenispirillum. Next base: position 29,901 of record JAEWWF010000386.1, on the reverse strand, counting down.
TGCTGGCGGTCACCGTGCTGACCAGCATGGACGACGACGACCTCGCCGGCACCGGCGTCGGCCGCGCCGTCACCGATCAGGTCCGCGCCCTGGCGGCGCTGGCCAAGGAAAGTGGCATCGACGGCGTGGTGTGCTCGCCGCGCGAGGCCGCCCTGCTGCGCGCCGACCTCGGCCCCGACTTCAAGCTGCTGTGCCCCGGCGTGCGGCCGCACTGGGCCGGCGCCGACGATCAGAAGCGCATCATGACCCCGGCCGAGGCGGTGGCGGCCGGCGCCGATTACCTGGTGGTCGGGCGCCCCATCACCGCCGCCGCCGACCCCATCGCGGCGGCGGAAAAGATCGTCTCCGAACTGCCGCGTCCGGCGACGGAGGCGCGCTGATGCCGGTGCTCGCCAAGATCTGCGGCATTCGCGACGACGATGCCCTGGTGGCCGCCGTCAACCATGGCGCCGCCTACATCGGGCTGGTGTTCTTTCCGCCCAGCCCGCGCAGCCTGACCCCGGCCGAGGCGGCGGAGCTGGTGGACGGCCTGCCGGAGGACGTGAAGAAGGTCGGCCTGTTCGTCGACCCCACCGACGACCAGCTGGCCGAGGCGCTGGCCCATGTCCGCCTCGATCTGGTGCAGCTGCACGGCAGCGAGACGCCGGCGCGGGTGGAGCAGATCCGCCAGGATTGGGGTGTGCCGGTGGCCAAGGCGGTGGGCATCGCCGATGCCGCCGACCTGACCGCCGCCGAGGCCTTCGCCGATGTCGCCGACATGCTGCTGTTCGACGCCAAGCCGCCGGCTGGCGCCGACCGCCCCGGCGGCCATGGTGCCGCCTTCCCGTGGCCGCTGATGCGCGACTGGAAGCGCCCCGACGTGCCGTGGATGCTGGCCGGCGGCCTGACGCCGGAAACGGTGGCGGAGGCCGTGCGCCAGTCGGGCGCCGTCCTGGTCGACGTGTCCTCGGGCGTGGAGCGCGAGCGCGGCGTCAAGGACCCGGAACTGATCCGCCGCTTCCTGGAAGCCTGCGAGCGGGTGTGAGGGGGGCGGCCGGGTGATCAGGCCGCCGGGGGAATGCGCGCCACCACCTTGATCTCGAAGTCGAAGCCGGCCAGCCACGTCACCCCCACCGCCGTCCAGTTGGGGTAGGGCGGGCGCGGGAAGATGTCGGCCTTGACAGCCATGATCGTCTCGAACTGGCGCTCCGGGTCAGTGTGGAAGGTGGTGACGTCGACGATGTCGGCAAGGCCGCACCCGGCGGCGGCAAGCGTCGCCTGGAGGTTGGCGAAGGCCAAGCGGACCTGGGCCTCGAAATCCGGTTCGGGGGTGCCGTCGGGCCGACTGCCCACCTGCCCGGACACGAACAACAGGTCAGCCGACCGGATGGCGGCGGAGTAGCCGTGCTGCTTATAAAGGGCATGGCGATCAGCGGGGAAAACGGGCTGCGGACGGGTCATGGAATGGTCCTTTGTTGCCTCGGGATTTGACATACGGCGTGTACGCGAGATGATCTCACATACGCCCCGTATGTCAATGCCACTGTGATCCACCTGTGTGATCCACCTGACAGAGAGGGAGAGGCGATGGCTCCGTCGAAGAGAGCGGCAATGATGGCGGCGAACCGCGCCAGGCTGATCGCGGCGGCGCGGGCAGCCTTCGCGGAACACGGCTTCGCGGCGGCGTCCATGGATGATCTGACGGCGGCTGTCGGGCTCACCCGGGGCGCCCTCTATCACAATTTCGGGGACAAGAAGGGTCTGCTCGCCGCCGTGGTCGCCCAGATCGACGGCGAGATGGCCCAGCGGGCACAGGCCGCCGGGCAGACGGCCGGTGGGGGCTGGCGGGGGCTGCTGGCCGAAGGACGGGCCTATATCCAAATGGCGCTCGACCCCGAAATCCGCCGCATCGTCCTGCTGGATGGACCGGCCTTCCTGGGCGATCCCTCACAATGGCCGAGCCAGAACGCCTGTCTGGAGGTAACCCAGCGCGCCGTTGCCCACCTCATCACCGACGGCGTGCTGAAGCCGGTCGACGTCGAAGCCGCCGCGCGACTGCTCAATGGCGCGGCGCTGAACGCCGCCCTGTGGGTTGCCTCCAGCCAGACCCCGGAAAGCGTGCTGCCCAAGGCCATCGAAGCCTTCGAGTGCCTGTCCGAAGGGCTCCTGGCACGGCCTGATCGGAGCACCTCCTGATCCGCCGGCACCGCCCACCCATTACTCCTGCGGCCTCCTACTTCTTCTTGCCGTAGCGCCTGCCCTTGGGGGTACGTTTCACCTTCTTCTTCGGCTTCTCCTCATAGGCATCATCATCGTTGTCCATGTCCCCGTAGTCTTTGCAGTACAACGTAATCGCCTCCACGATCCCAGCATGCCCCTCCATCTTGTCTTCCATGATGCCGTAGACACGGGGATAGGCGTTCTTCAGGAAATAGACGAACTCCGCCACCACCCGCTCAACGTATTCCTCCGCCGCATCCTCGTCATACTCGACAAAGTCGCTGTGGCACTGCATCACCGCTTGGCTGTCGAACAGGCCGAGCGCCCAATTCAGCAGATCCTGCTTGCGCGGACTGCGAGTCTTGGAATTTTCCACCACTCGAATGTTCGCGAGACACTCCTGTTCGCCGCGATTCTTGGCCGGCGCCCCGTAGTGAACGGCGGTGGGCCGATTGTCGACGATGTCCATGTACAGCTCCGCCGCTTCGGCGACGTCTATGGCAGAAGCGGGAGTCATCGCATCCAGGCCCTCCAGCCTCTGAACAAGCTTGTCGAGGGTAAACATCTTCAGACTTAGTTCAAATTTTCTTTTCTTATAGGCGGCGAATGGGTCCGGGTACCCATCGTCGACCTGGATGTCGAAGAAGCTGTACTCATCGGCATTGAAATTTTTCTTGATGTTCCTAAGGCGATCGATCAGCGCCCCGTTCGTTGTGGCATTCCCCTTCGGCGCCACCACGCCATTGGCGGCATCCTTCATAAGCTGCTCACAGGTGGTGTGATCGCCCATGGTGCTGCTGTCCTTGACGGAGTCCGGCCGTCCCTGGAAGCAGATCCGACCCTTTTCGTCGACCAGGGCGGCGAAGGACGGCGGTTGCGGCCGGCTCATCGTGCCGGCCCCCGTGGCGATCTCCTGCGCCACCGCCACCAGGGTATTGGCCTCCGTGGCGAGCTTCTTCGCCTGTTCGGCGTCGATGTTGTCCTGCAAAGCCGTCTCCAGGGCCTTGCGGACGGCCTTGCGCTGATACAGGCCGGGGAAGGCCTGCGCCGCGCTCATCAGGAACGTGCGCCGTTGCTGGCCGCGATCGACCGCGTCCAGACCGGCGGCGTCCTCCGAGGTTTCGTCATACAGCGCCAGGATGTACTGGGCGGCGGCCTTGTCATCCACCGAACCACCACCCACCGCCGCGCCCTCCATCTGCCGCAGGTTTTTGAGAATACTGCCTTCGCCCTTCCCCAGGATGTTCTGCCGCTGCGATCCGCTGGCGGTGCCATCGATGCCGGTGTTCAGCGAGGCGCCAGGCAAGGCATCCCGCACTTCCAGATAGAGGGTGGCCATATCGTCCAGGCTGTAGGAGGCATAGGTGGTGCTCTTGGGATCGCTCAACTTGGCGACCAGCGCCTTGAGGTCGCCTTGGGCGCCGCTGGTGTCATCGGCGAAGGCGGGATAGCCGAGCAGCGTCTTGAACCGCGCCGCCATGCTCTCCTTCGCCTTGGCCTCAGTGCGGCCGATGCAGGCCGCGACGACGACCTCGCGGTTGACGGCGAAGGCGGTGGTGTGCTGCCCCTGCTTACCGCCATGCTTGCCGCGCGGACGGCCGGCGATGCGCATGTTGGTGATGATGGTGGGATTGAACGGGTTGACCTCCCGCCGCACGCCGACCGTCCCTTTTCCGGGAGCATCGGCCTTGTGCCACTCGAAACCGGCCCGCGTGCGAACCCTCTGCCTCTGCTTCGCCTGCTTCTCGGAGTCGCCGGTGACGGACTGCGGCTTGCCGCCGATTTTTCCCAGAACCGTGGCGGCCCAGGTCTTGAGGTTCGGCGACAGCATCACCGGCGTGTCAAATCCAGCCATTACGCTCGTCCTTCACTGAACCGTCAGGCGGCGCCGAGACCGGCGCGCAGGGCATCGAGACCACGGGACAGGGTTTGCCGGAAGGCCACCGCCACCCCGAGGGGATTGGAGTCGTAGTCATCGAGCACGCTGCCATCGGCGAGCAGGTCCTCGTAGCGGGCGATCGCCTGCCGCACCGCCGCCGCCTCCGTCTCCCCCGGCGAGGCGCGGTAGTCGAACAGGGCGGCCATCAGGGCCGTGTTGCGCCCCCCGGTGAGCGCGTTGAAGCCATAGTCGGCGATGTTCTTGAGGTCCGGGTGGCCATAGGACATCAGCGCCTTGCGCATGAGCGCGATTTGCCGGTCAAGCTCCTGGCGGGTTTCCTGCCATAGCGGCAGCAGATCGGCGGGCGGCTCCAGGTCATCCAACTCCGCCGCCAGATCGGCCAGCACCTCCAGCGCCTCGCCGGTCTTGCCGCGCCGGGTGAGGCCATCGGCCTCCTTCAGGCGGCTTGACATGGTGGCCCGCAGGTCGGCCGTGAGATAGCGGCGCTTCTTCTCCGCCACGGCGACCAGAGCAGCACGGGCGGCAGCAACCTCGCTAGCGGTCGGGCCGTCCTGGTTCTCCTCGGCCGACGGCTGATCGGCCAGAGCCTCCAGGTCGTCCTTCAGGGCCCATAGCAGAGCCAAAGCCTCATCCAGCCGCTGGCCATCGCGGGCAGCATCGGCGGCCTTCAAGGTCGACGACAGGCGACTGGCGTCTTCCGGGCCTAGATTGGCCCGGTGTTGGCGACCGAGAGCGACCACCTCGGCGCGCAAAGCCGCCACCTCCTCCGCCGTGGCGCCGTCCGACCCGCCGGGGCCGGAGCCGGTCTCGACGTCCTCGACCTCCTCCGCCCCCACCGCCGCTTGCGTCGGTGGCTCCTCCCCGCCATCGCCGTCCTGGTCGTCCTCCTCCGGCGCATCCTGCTCGGTCAGCTGACCATCGGGGTCGATGACCTGGATGGCGAAGCGCAGCTTGGCCTGTTTCAACAGCAGCCGCACCCGCCGCGCCACACCGGGCGGCGGCGTCACCAGGCAATGCAGGGTGAGAACCTTGCCTTCGGTGGAGAGCGTGCCGAACAGGGTCTTCGGGCTGGTGCCGCGCTCCTTCGCCAGCCGGGCGAGGGCCTTCGGCGACTTGATCTTGTGCAGGATCAGCACGTCTTCCGGCGGTTTCTTGCCGAGGCAAAACCCGAAGCTCACCGGCTGACGCCGCGAGATCGGAATCAGCAGCCGGCAGGATTTGATGTCGTCTTCGGTCAGAATGGCGCGTCTCCCCCAAGCAGCGGCCCCGTGTCACCGGAACATCAGGAGCGAAGTATTCGCGGTCATCGCCGCCGAAATCAAGTGCAGGTTGTGCCCGCCTGAGACGCCCCGCCGGTCCGGTGATGGACGCCGGGGCCGTTTCCAGGCTTGCGCCCGCGCGGAGGCCGCCGCATGCTGCGGCCGCCATGCCGACCCTGCCGCTCGCCTTCCACCCCGGAGGGATGTTCGATCCCTTCCTGCTGCTGCTGACCGCCCTGGTGCTCGACGCCTACCTGGGGGAGATGCCGCTTCTGTTCCGCCATGTGCCGCACCCGGTGGTGATCATCGGCCAGGCGATCGCCTGGTTCGACCGTCGCCTGAACCGGCCCCGGCGCGGTGACACGGCGCGGCGGCTGCGCGGGGTGCTGGTGCTGGTGGTGCTGGTGGCGGCCGCCGTGGCGGTGGGGGTGGCGGTGCAGGCGGTGGCGGCGTGGCTGCCCTATGGCTGGGTGGTGGAGTTGTTCCTGCTGGTGACCCTGGTGGCCCAGCGCAGTCTGCACGACCATGTGGCGGCGGTGGCGCGCGGGCTGGAGCGGGGCGGCCTCGCCGGCGGGCGGGAGGCGGTGGCGATGATCGTCGGACGCGATCCGCAGACCCTCGACCGCCACGGCGTCTCCCGCGCCGCCATCGAATCCTGCGCCGAGAACTTCTCCGACGGCATCGTCGCGCCGGTGTTCTGGTATGTGCTGTTCGGTCTGCCGGGAATGCTGGTCTACAAGACCGTGAACACGCTGGACAGCATGATCGGCCATCGCTCGGAGCGATACCGCGCCTTCGGCTGGGCCTCGGCACGGTTCGACGATGTGCTCAATCTGGTGCCGGCGCGGCTGTCGGGCCTGCTTATCGCCGCCGTGGCGCCGTTGACGGGGGGGCGACCGGGGGCGGCCCTGCTGTGCATGCTGCGCGACGCCCGCCACCACCGCAGCCCCAATGCCGGTTGGCCGGAAGCCGCCATGGCCGGTGCCCTCGGGCTAAAGCTGGCGGGACCGCGCGTTTATCCCGGCCATTCCGTCGACGATCCGTGGATCGGCTCCGGCCGCCCCACCGCCGAGGCCGCCGACATCCGCCGCGCGCTGCGGATCATGGCCACCGCCTGCGTGCTCCAGGCGGTGCTGGTGGGACTTCTGTGGATGACACTCGGACGCTGAGGGGGTTGGCGGGCTTCGGCCAGACCGGCTAGAGTGCGCGGCGTTCAGGAGGATCGCGTCGCATGGTTCAGAAAGTCGCCCCGTCGGCAGCCGACATCGTCGCCCAGGCCCTGGTTCATCACCGGGCCGGACGGTTGGGACCAGCCGAGCATCTCTACCGTCAGGCGCTGACCCAGCAACCGCGCAACACCCAGGCGCTCTCCGGCCTCGGCCTCATCGCCGCCCAGACCGGGCACCTGCAACCGGCCCGCGATTTGCTGGGCAAGGCGCTGGCGACAGCGCCGCGCGACCCCGATTGCCTCGTCAATCTCGCCAAGGTCGACATCAGCCTCGGTGACATCGCCACGGCGGAAGACCTGTTGCGCAAGGCAGTGGCGGCGCGCAAGCGCGACGCGGTGGCCTGGAACCTGCTCGGCTGGTGCCAACAGAAAGCCGGCGACCGCATGAAGGCTGAGGACAGTTTCCGCCAGGCGGTGCGCCTCAACCCCGATTTCGCCGAGGCGCTGAACAACCTGGGCACCGCCCTCATGCTGCGCGGCGAACACGGCGAGGCGGCGCAAATCCTGCAACGCTGCGTCACCCTGGCGCCGACGGCGGCGCAGCCGCACATGAACCTCGGCATCCTGCTCGGCGGCCTTGGGCGTGAAGCCGAGGCCCTGGTCCATGCCCGCCGTGCCGTCGAATTGGCGCCGGACAGTGCCGACACCCGCTTCAACCTCGGCAAGCTGCTGCACCAGATGGACCTGCTGGAGGAGGCGGAGGCGGAATACCGCGCCGCCCTGCGCATCCTGCCCGAGAACGCCCATTTCATGAACAATCTCGCCCTGCTGCTCGACATGCTGCTGCGGCCGCGGGAAGCGCTGGAATGGGCGGAGCGGGCGGCGGCGGCGGCGGGCGATCCGGTCGGCGAGATTCACGAAAATCTGGTGCGGGCCAACATCGCCCAGGGCCGATTCGCCGAGGCGCGCGCCCACCTTGACGATTTCCTCGCCCGCGCCCCCGAGCATCCCGGCATGCGGCTGCTGACGGCCGACATCGCCGTGCGGGAGGGCCGATTCGCCGACGCCAAGGTCATCTACCAGGGCATGCTCGACGCCGACCCGGGCAGTGCCCGCGCCCTGCGCGGCATGGCGCGGGCCGGCAAGATCCGCCTCGGCGATCCGCTGGTGGCGCTGATGCAGGAGGCGGCGGCGCGCGAATCGGCTGATCTGGACGACCGTGTCGATCTGTTCTTCGCCCTCGGCAAGGCCCATGACGACGTCGGCGACCCCGACGCCGCCTTCGGCTTTTACGCCCAGGGCAACGCCCTGAAGAACACCCGCTGCCGCTACAACCCGGCCGCCTACGAGGATTATGTCTCGGCGGTCATCGCGGCCTTCACGCCCGAGGTTTTCGCCGACCGCGCCGACTGGGGCAGCGACTCGACCCGTCCGACGCTGATCCTCGGCATGCCGCGATCGGGCACGACGCTGGTGGAACAGATCCTTTCCAGCCACCCCGATGTCACCGCCGGCGACGAACTGCCCGACTTCAACCTGATCGAGCGCATGGTGAAACGCCGTCATGGCTATCCCGGGCCGTTGGCATCGCTGCCGCGCGAGGCCCTGGGCGAGTTCATCGACCTCTATCTGGCGCACCTCGACCGAATCGACGCGAGCGCCCGCCACGTCACCGACAAGCTGCCCGGCAACTCGCAGCGCCTTGGCCTTATCGCCTTGCTGTTCCCCAAGGCGCGGGTGATCCACTGCCGCCGCGATCCGGTGGATACCTGCCTGTCCATCTACTTCCAGAATTTCGGCGGCCAGCACGATTATGCCTACGACCTGCGATCCCTCGGCCATTTCTACCGCCAGTACCAGCGGCTGATGGCGCATTGGGCGGCGGTGGCGCCGATGCCGATCCTGGAGGTGGTGTACGAGGACGTGGTTGCCGATCACGAGGCCCAGGGCCGCCGCATGATCGAACACCTGGGCCTGGAGTGGCATCCGGCCATGGCCGCGTTCCACACCAACACCCGCACCGTCTCGACCGCCAGCGTCTGGCAGGTGCGTCAGCCGATCTACACCGGATCGGTGGAGCGTTGGCGCAAGTACGAGGCGCACATCGGGCCGCTGCTGGAGGCGCTTGGGATCAGCGCCTGAACCATCCCGTCCCTGCCATCACGTCAAAAGGCCCGGCCTCCGCAAGGAAGCCGGGCCTTTTGACGTGATGGACGCCACGCATAAAGAAAGGGAGCGACGCTGGGTCGCTCCCTCCCTCCAACTGACTGGCAGCCGTTCTTAGAACGTCAGAGCCAGGCCGGCGATGGCGCCGTAGGCGTCAGCGTCGTTGTTGGTGCCGTCGACGTCGGTCTCGGCCCAGAAGCCGCTGGCGACGAGCTTCACGCCCGGGCCCATGGCGTAGGAGCCGGAGAGGATCACCTGCTGGTACTCTTCGTCCAGGGCGGTGTCGAGGTCGCTGGTGTGGTAGGTCAGACCAACGGCGTAGGGGCCGGTGGTGTAGGACAGGCCGGCGTCCCACACGGTCAGGTCGACGTTGTTGGCGCCGTTGACGTCGTCCACCTTCATGTAGCTACCGCCGATGGCGAAGCCGGCGTAGCTGACCACCAGACCGGCGCGCCAGGCGTCCTGGTCCTGCTCGGTGCTGTTGCCCGAGGAACCGACGTAGCCGACGTCAGCGCCGATGCCGACGCCACCGATTTCGCCGTTGTAGGCGACAGCGGCCTGCCACTCGTTGTGCTGGCCGGTGGCGGCTTCGGTGTTCGCCTGGAGAGCGCCACCGGGGTTCGGGGCGAACGACAGACCGAGGCTGAAGCCGGACAGGCTCGGGGAGATGTAGTTCACACGGGCGCCGTCGTCGGACAGGGTGGTGTCGACGACCTGCATGCCGTTGTAGGCACCGGTGTCCGGAACGAAAGCAGCGAAGTCACCGGCGGCGAAGCCAACCAGCGGAGCGATGTGCGCCATCTGGGCGAACACGCCGTCCTTCTGACCGGCCTGGATCTTACCGAAGGCGCCTTCGATGTAAGCATACTGCTCATCGGCGTTCGGGGTACCGGTGTTGGTCTGGGACTCCAGCTGGATCATGGCGCCGACGGTCAGGCCATTGTCCAGGGTGGTGGCACCGCTGAAGTAGACTTCGGTGTCGGTCCAAATGCCGGTCGAGGTCCAATCGGTGGTGGCGGTGTCTTCGGTCGAAATGACGCCGAAGTACTGCTCCATCTTACCGCCCAGGCCGAGCTTGATCTTCTCGGCGGCGGAAGCCGGGGCAGCCAGGAGACCAGCCGCGATCAGCGCGGAGGTGCCAAGCAGAACCTTCTTCATGGTGACTTCCTTCTCTCTCGCAAATTCTGGCAAAGCCGAAACTTTGAAATCCCGCCCGGCCGCCCCGGGGGCACACCATCTGCGGGTCGAGGCAAAGGAAGCCATGGGTACGGCTAAAGGTCAATTCATTGCCCCCTTCGATCGTGTCGTTTGTCGCACACTGTGACCTCATTGCAACAATGACAGCGGTGACGGGGGGCTCGCACCAGGGCCCGCCGCAGGGTATAAAGGTGCCCGCCGCGCCACTCAAGGCGCCGCCGCGTCCGCCGCTCCGGCGGCGCACGAGACCGATGGATACGAGAGAAGGGTTCATGACGGGCACTTACCGCGCTTCCGGCCGTACCGCCCTCAAGGCCGTGGCGACCGCACTGGCCGCCACCGTCGTTCTGTCCGCCTGCGGGCAGACGGAGACGGTTTTCCCCGAAGACAAGCGCTACCGCAACGAGCCGGGCGGCACCTATCGCATGGTGAAGCCGGGCCAGAGCGAGCAGGAGCGTGACACCATCTTCGGCCAGGGCGGCCTGTTCGGCGGCGGCGGCGACAGCAAGGATCAGGGCGGCGGCACCGGCATCGGCGTCAATGCCTGGCTGTGGCGCGCCTCCCTCGATACGGTGGCGTTCATGCCGCTGGTCTCGGCCGACCCATTCGGCGGCGTCATCATCACCGACTGGTACGCCGACCCGGCCACCCAGGGCGAGCGCTTCAAGGCCAACATCTTCATCCTTGGCCGCGAGCTGCGCGCCGATGGCGTGCGGGTGAACGTGTTCCGCCAGGTGCGCGACCCCATGGGCAATTGGGTGGATGCGCCGGTGGCGCCGGGTGTTGCCGGCGAGATGGAGGACGCGGTACTGACCCGCGCCCGCCAGCTGCGCATCGCCTCCAACGAGAAGTGATGGCCGGACGGCCGGCGCCGGGTCCGTCACGGTCCCGGGCGCCGGCCGCCGCCTAGCCCCTCCGGCGCCGCCGGGCCCCATCCGCGGGGCCGGCGGCGTCCTTTCGACTCAAAGATCAAGAAGCAGGACGAGCAAGCCGATGTCGCGCTCCGACGACCGCTACAACGTCAAGGAAACCGAGGAAAAGTGGCAGCGCGTGTGGGAGAACCGCCAGGCGTTCCTGGCGACCGAGGATGCCTCCCGGCCCAAGTATTACGTGCTGGAGATGTTCCCCTACCCGTCGGGGCGCATCCACATGGGCCACGTGCGCAACTACACCCTCGGCGACGTGGTGGCGCGGGCCAAGCGGGCGCAGGGCTTCAACGTGCTGCATCCCATGGGCTGGGACGCCTTCGGCCTGCCGGCGGAAAACGCCGCCATCGAGCGCGGCGTCCACCCCGGCAAGTGGACGCGCGAGAACATCGCCGCCATGCGCGAGCAGTTCAAGCCCATGGGCCTGTCCATCGACTGGTCGCGTGAGGTCTCCACCTGCGAGCCGGAATACTACCGCCACGAACAGAAGATGTTCCTGGATTTCCTCAAGGCCGGGCTCGCCTACCGCAAGCGCAGCTGGGTCAACTGGGATCCGGTGGAGAACACCGTGCTCGCCAACGAGCAGGTGATCGACGGCAAGGGCTGGCGCTCCGGCGCCCCGGTGGAACGGCGCGAGCTGAACCAGTGGTTCCTCAAGATCACCCACTACGCCGACGACCTGCTGGCGGCCCTCGACGGCCTGCCGCGCTGGCCGGAAAAAGTCCGCACCATGCAGGCAAACTGGATCGGCAAGTCGGAAGGGGCGCGGGTATTCTTCGATCTGGCGGCGCCGGTGGCCGGCCATGGCGAGGCGCAGGTGGAGGTCTTCACCACCCGCCCCGACACCCTGTTCGGCGCCAGCTTCGTCGCCCTGTCGCCGCACCACCCGCTGACCCGCGCCCTGGCCGAACGCGACCCCCGACTCGTCGAGTTCATTGCCGAGTGCGACCGCATCGGCACCTCGGAAGAGGCCATCGAGACGGCGGAGAAGAAGGGCTTCGACACCGGCCTGACGGTGCGCCACCCGCTCGACCCCAGTTGGGAACTGCCGCTGTGGGTGGCCAACTTCGTGCTAATGGACTACGGCACCGGCGCCATCTTCGCCTGCCCCGGCCACGACCAGCGCGACATGGATTTCGCCCGCAAGTACGGCCTGCCGGTGCGCGCCGTGGTGGCGCCGAAGGACGCCGACATCGCCGCGTTCTCCAAGGAGCTGGCGGAAACCGCCAGCGATGCCTTCACCGAGGCCGGCGTCGCCGTCAACTCGGGCTTTCTTGACGGCCTGGGCACCACCGAGGCCAAGCGCGCCGCCATCGCCCGCCTGGAAGAGCTTGGCAAGGGCAAGGGCACGGTGCAGTTCCGCCTGCGCGACTGGGGCGTGTCGCGTCAACGCTACTGGGGCTGCCCGGTGCCGGTCATCCACTGCGACTCGTGCGGCATCGTGCCGGTGCCGGAAGACCAGCTGCCGGTGACGCTGCCCGAGGATGTCACCTTCGACAAGCCGGGCAACCCGCTCGACCATCACCCGACCTGGAAGCACGTCGACTGCCCGACCTGCGGCAAGCCGGCGCGGCGCGAAACCGACACCTTCGACACCTTCTTCGAATCGTCGTGGTATTTCGCCCGCTTCGCCGACCCGAAGAACGAGACGGCGGGCTTCGGCAAGGACAAGGCCGGCTACTGGCTGGCGGTGGACCAGTACATCGGCGGCATCGAGCATGCGGTGCTGCACCTGCTGTACTCGCGCTTCTTCACCCGCGCCCTGCGCGACTGCGGCTACCTGGACGTGGCGGAGCCGTTCGACGGCCTGTTCACCCAGGGCATGATCAACCACGAGACCTACAAGGACCAGGCCGGCAAGTGGGTCGAGCCGGGTGACGTGGAGAAGCTGGCCGACGGCACCGCCCGCCGCCTGTCCGACGGCGCGCCGATCACCGTCGGCCGGTCGGAAAAGATGTCGAAGTCGAAGAAGAACACCGTCGACCCGACCCGCATCATCGACACCTACGGTGCCGATGCCGCCCGCCTGTTCATGCTGTCCGACAGCCCGCCGGACCGCGATCTGGACTGGTCGGATGCCGGCATCGAAGGGGCGTGGCGCTACCTCAACCGCCTGTGGCGGCTGGTGACCGACTCCGGCATCGACCTCGGCGCCGCCGGCGTCGCGCTGCCCGATCCGCTGCCGGCCGCGGGCCTGCCCTTGGTGCGGGCCGCCCACAAGACGGTGGCCGGCGTCACCGACGATCTGGACGCCCTGCGCTTCAACACCGCCGTCGCCAAGCTGCGCGAACTGACCAACGCCATCGGCGATGCGGTGAAGGAGCCGGCCAAAACCGACGGCGCGGCGGTGCGATTCGCCCTGGAAACGGTGGTGCGGCTGCTCAACCCGATGACACCGCACATCACCGAGGAGCTGTGGCAGCACCTCGGCCACGCCACCATCCTGGCCGAAAACCCCTGGCCGAAAGCCGATCCCGCCATGCTGGTGGACGATACCGTCACGGTGGCGGTGCAGGTCAACGGCAAGCTGCGCGGCACCATCGAGTTGCCCAAGGACTGCCCGAAGGACGAAGCCGAAGCCGCCGCCCTGGCCCTGCCCAACGTGCAGCAGCAGTTGGAGGGCAAGGCGCCACGCAAGGTGATCGTGGTGCCGGGCAAGATCGTCAACATCGTGGCCTGACAGGGGGAACCGCACCGGCATGGTGACACGACGCATGATCCTGCGGGGCCTGGCGGCAGCCGGCCTCGCGTCCCTCACCGCCGCTTGCGGCTACCGTCCGCTGTATGGCGGCGGCAGCCGCTCCGGCGCGGTCGCGGCGGAACTGGCCAAGGTGTTCGTCGCGCCCATCGCCGAACGCCACGGCCAGATCATGCGCAACGAGATGGAGCGGGCGGTGACCGCCGCCGGCCCCAGCCAATCCAAGGTCTACACCTTGCAGGTGACGGTCGCCGTCCAGAACCGCGAGTTGGGTATCCTCAAGGATGCCACCGCCACCCGCGCCAACATCGAGATGCGGGCCAGTTTCGCCCTGCTGAAGGACGGCAAGCCGGTGCTGCGCGACACCATGGGCACCACCTCCAGCTACAACATCCTCGACAATCAGTATTCGACCATCATCTCCAAGGAAGATGCCGAGTCGCGCGCCGCCCGCGATCTGGCGCAACGGATCATCACCCGCGTGTCGGTGTATCTGTCCGGCCAGAAGGCGGCCGGATGAAGCTCCAGGGCGGGCGTATCGAGGCCTTCGTCGCCCGGCCCGACCCGAAGATCCGCGCGGTGCTGGTCTACGGCCCCGATGCCGGGCTGGTGCGCGAGCGGGCCGAACGGCTGGTGCGGACCGTGGTGGACGACCCGCAGGACCCCTTCCGCGTCGCCGATCTCACCCCCGACGATCTCAAGGCCGACCCCGCCCGGCTGACCGACGAGGCCGCCGCCCTGTCGCTGACCGGCGGCCGCCGGGTGGTGCGCCTGCGCGACGCCGCCGACGCGGTGGCCCCCCGCCTCAAGAGCTTTCTGGAAGACGGCAAGGGCGAGGCGCTGATCATCCTGCAAGCCGGCGATCTGCCCAAGACATCCGCCCTGCGCAAGCTGTGCGAGGGCGCCGACGAGGCCGCCGCCCTGCCGTGCTATGCCGACGAAGGCGCCGGCCTGGAAACCCTGGTGCGCGACGTGCTGCGTGGCGCCGGCCTCAGCGCCACGCCCGATGCCATGGGGTTTCTGCTGTCGCACCTGGGCAGCGACCGCCAGTTGATCCGCTCCGAGTTGGACAAGCTGGTGCTCTACAAGGGCGGCCAGGGCGAGGTGACGCTGGCCGACGCCGCCGCCTGCATCGGCGACACGGCGGCGCTCGGCCTGGATGACCTGTGCCATGCCGTCGCCGATGGCGACAATGCCACCGCCCAACGCATCCTCGATCGCCTCTACCGCGAGGGCACCAATCCGGTCGGCGTGCTGCGCACCCTGCAACGCCATTTCCAGCGGCTGCATCTGGCGGTCGGGGCGGTGGAGGCCGGCAAGAGCCCCGACCAAGCAGTCAGCGGGTTGCGCCCGCCGGTGTTCTTCAAGGTCGCCGACCGCTTCAAGGCGCAGATGCGGCGGTGGACGGTGCCGCTCATCGGCCAGGCGCTGGACCTGCTGCTGGAGGCGGAAATCGACTGCAAATCCACCGGCCTGCCGGCGGAGGAAATGTGCGCCCGCGCCCTCATGCAGGTGGCCCGCGCCGCCGGCGCCCGGCGGTGATGCTGTCACGCCGGCACCCCCGGCGGGGATGCCGGCGCCAGCCCCCTTGACACGCAACCGCAGGCGGCGATGCTGAGGGCGCCCGCGGCAGAACTGAGGACCGGTACCCGTGATTGACGCCTTCGTCAAAGCCTTCGCCCAGTTGCCCGACCCGCGCATGCGGTCGGTGGTGCTGCTCGGTCTGGTGGCCGCGCTGGTGGTCTACGTCCTGCTGGCGGTGGGTCTGTGGTGGGGGCTCAGTTCCACCGCCCTGGTGACCCTGCCGTGGGTGGATGCACTGGTTGACGTGCTGGGCGGCGTCGCCGTGTTCGTGCTGACGCTGCTGTTCTTCCCGGCGCTGGCGACGCTGGTCATCGGCTTCTTCCTGGAGCAGGTGGCCGACGCGGTGGAGGATCGCCATTATCCCGGCCTGCCCGTCAATCGCGAACAGCCGCTGACCGAGGTGCTTGGCACCACCATCAAGTTCGCCACCGTCATGGTCGGCCTCAACCTGGTGGCGCTGCCGCTCTACCTGTTCCTGATGCTGCTGCCGCCGGCTTCGGCGGTGCTGTTCTACGGCCTAAACGGCTATCTGCTGTCGCGGGAGTATTTCGAGGTGGTGGCCCTGCGGCGGGTCGATCCGCCGACGGCGCGGGCCTTGCGCAGGCAATACATGGGGCGGCTGTGGCTGGCCGGCGTCATCATCACCTTCCTGTCGACGGTGCCCTTCGTGAACATCGTCGCGCCGGTGGTCGGCACCGCCGCCATGACCCATGTCGTCACCCGCCTGTTGCAGCGCAACGGGTTGCTGACAGCCCCCGCCGGAGGATCGCGCTGATGCATCGCCCTGCCCTGCTGCTGGCGGCGGCCGCCGCCGCCCTTCTCTCCGCCTGCACCACCGAACGGCCGGTGCGGGTGTTGCAGGCCGATGGCAGCGAAGTGCTGATCAGCGGCACGCCGCGCGCGCCCCGCGCGCCGCGCCCGGAACCGGCCGCGTCCCCCCAGGCAGCGGCGAAGGCAGCGGCGAAGGCAGCGGCGAAGGCAGCGCCGATGGTCGAAGCACCGCCGGAACCGGCCGCCGAGGCCCTGGCGCTGGCCGCCATGCCGGCGCCACGGATGGCGACCATGTCAGCACCGCCACAGCAGCGGCAGGCGCGCAAACCCCTTGATACCCGCCGGGCGCCCGATCCCGCCCGCTGGGTGGGCGGCGAGGCGACCGTCGTGCAGGCCGCCCTGGGCGATGCCACCCTCCGCCGCCGTGAACCGCCGGCGGAGGTGTGGCAGTACCGCACCGGCGCCTGCGTCCTCGATCTCGTGCTCTATCCCGACGGCCCTGGCGGCGGGTTGCAGGTGGCGCATGTGGCGGTGCGCCCGGTGGATGCGACCACCATCGACGGCCGTACCTGCGCCGCCCATGTGCTGGCTGGCACGCCGGCCCGCGACTGACAGACCATCAAACCACCCCGCCTTCGCCTTGGATGCGCCATCTTGGCGTGGCACGGTCATTGGACAGTCAACGTCCGAGGATCATCATGACCGTCCGCTCCTCCCTTTTCGCCGCCGGCCTGCTGGCCGTGGGCGTGGCCGCCGCCGGCGCCTTCGTCGGCTGGGGCTTCTGGCAAGGCCGCGAGGCGCCGCGCGTGGTGTCGGTGAAGGGACTGGCGGAGCGTCCGGTCTCGGCCGACCTCGCCCTGTGGCCGCTGCGCTTCGTCGTCACCGGCGACTCGCTGACCGAGGTCCAGAGCACCATCACCGACGACGCCGCCGCCGTGCGCGACTTCCTGGAGGCCAACGGCATCGGCAGCGGCGAAATCCAGGTGCAGGGACTGGAGGTCACCGATCTGCTGGCGCAGCCCTACCGCTCCGGCCCCGTCGAGAGCCGTTTCATCGTCGCCCAGACGCTGCTGGTGCGCTCCACCGAGGTGCAGCGGGTGTTCGAGGCCAGCCAGAAGGTGGGCGATCTGGTCAATCGCGGCGTCGTCATCTCGTCGGAGAACATGACCGGCACGGCGCCGATCTTCCTGTTCACCCGCCTGAACGACGTCAAGCCGGCGATGATCGCCGAGGCGACGGCCAACGCCCGCGCCACCGCCGATCAATTCGCCCGCGATTCAGGCAGTCAGCTTGGCGCCATCCAGCAGGCCAGCCAGGGCCTGTTCCAGATCCTGCCGCGCGACCCGGCGCCGGGGATCATGGAGGAACGCCAGATCGAGAAGACCCTGCGGGTGGTCACCACCGTCGATTACCGCCTGACGGATTGATGACAGCGGCGCGGCCGTATTGACCGGCGGCGATGGACGGGGTACCGCAGGGCGAACCGCCTCCCCCTCCATCGCCCAGGGTTCCGCGCCATGACCATCAGCAGCCTCGCCACGCCCGCCGTCCCCGCCGAGCTGATCGCCCTCGCCAACCGGCTGGCCGATACCAGCGGGGCGCTGATCCGGCAGTATTTCCGCACGCCCGTGGCGGTGGACGACAAGGCCGACGACAGCCCCGTCACCATCGCCGACCGGGGCGCCGAGGAAGCCATGCGCGCCGTGCTGGCCGAGGCGGTCCCCGGCCACGGCATCATCGGCGAGGAGTTCGGCCGCTCCAACGAAGGCGCCGATCTGGTGTGGGTGCTCGACCCCATCGACGGCACCAAGGCTTTCATCAGCGGCAAGCCCAGCTTCGGCACCCTGATCGCCCTGTTGAAGGATGGTCGCCCGTGGCTTGGCATCATCGACCAGCCGATCACCGGCGAACGCTGGATCGGCGCCGCCGGCCACGGCACCACCCTCGGCGGCCAGACCCTCGCCACCCGCGCCTGCCCCGATCTCGCCAAGGCGACGCTGTACGCCACCGCCCCGGAGATGTTCAAGGGCGACGACTGGCCGGCCTTCCAGCGCCTGTATCAGTCGGTGAAGCTGCCGCGCTACGGCTGCGACTGCTATGCCTTCGGCCTGCTGGCGCTGGGCTTCGTCGATCTGGTGTGCGAGGCCGACCTCAAGGTCTACGACTGGGCCGCCGTGGTGCCGGTGATCGAACAGGCTGGCGGCATCGTCACCGACTGGCAGGGCCAGCCGCTGACCCCCGCCTCCGACGGCCGGGTTCTGGCCGCCGGCGATGCCCGCTTGCACGCCGCCGCCCTGGCCCGTCTGGCCGGGTGACTCGCCCGTTGCGGCGACGGCGACGGCTGCGGCGTTATTGAATGACTTTGCGGAAAATGTGCGGCAGGTGCTTGCGGTGCCCGCGCCTGGGGCCCACTATCCGGTTATCCCATTGCTCCGCATGGGTTCCTGACAGGGAGGGAGTGTTGCGCCGCATGTTCCGCCGCCTCGCCATCGCCGCCGTGGCCGTCACCAGCATCGCCACCGCCGCCATCGCCCAGGACAAGGCCGAGGACACGCCGGCGCTCCCCGACATCGCCTCGGTAGCGCCGCGTATCGGCATTGCCATGCACGGCGACGCCAAGTACACCGATGGCTTCACCCACTTCAGCTATGTCAATCCGCAGGCCCCCAAGGGCGGGACGCTGCGGCTTCTGGCGCTTGGCACCTTCGACACCTTCAATCCCTACATCACGCGCGGCACCCCGGCGACCGGGATCGGCATGATCTATGACACGCTGCTGACCAGCGCCAACGATGAAGCCTTCACCGAGTATGGGCAGGTGGCCGAAAGCGTGCAGATGCCCGACGACCGCTCGTGGGTCGCCTTCAATCTGAACCCGCGGGCGCGCTTCCATGACGGGGCGCCGATCACCCCGGAAGACGTCATCTGGACCTTCGAGTTCCTGACCCAGAAGGGCGATCCGCTGTATCGCTTCTACTACGGCTCGGTGGCGCGGGTGGAGAAGACCGGCGAGCGGCAGGTGACCTTCCTGTTCGACGGCACCGACAACCGTGAACTTCCGCTGATCCTCGGGCAGCTTCCGGTCCTGCCCAAACACCATTGGGAGGCGGACGGCAACGACCCGACCGCCACCACCCTGAAACCGCCGGTGGGCTCCGGTCCCTATCGGGTGGCGGCGTTCGAGCCCGGCCGCTACGTCACCTACGAGCGGGTCCCCGATTACTGGGGCAAGGATCTGCCGGTCAATGTCGGCCGCTACAACTTCGACCGCATCCGCTACGACTATTACCGCGACACCACGGTCGGTCTGGAAGCCTTCAAGGCCGGCGCCTACGACCTGCGGGTGGAGAACTCGGCCAAGAACTGGTCCGTCGGCTATGATTTTCCAGCCTTTCATCAAGGGCTGGTGAAGAAGGCCACCTTCGAGGACGACCTCCCCTCGGGCATGCAGGGGTGGGTGATGAACATGCGGCGGCCGCAGTTCGAGCACCCCAAGGTGCGCGAGGCGCTGGCCTATGCCTTCAATTTCGAGTGGACCAACGCCACCCTGTTCTACGGCCTCTATGCCCGCACCCGCAGCTACTTCGACCACTCGGAACTGGCGGCCACCGGCCTGCCGTCGCCGGAGGAGCTGGCGATCCTGGAACCGCTGCGCGACCAGTTGCCGGAGCGGGTGTTCACCGAAGCCTACGCCCCACCGGCCGGCGACCCCGCCGGCAACATCCGCGACAACCTGCGCAAAGCCTTCGGTCTTCTCCAGGAGGCGGGATACGAGGTCGATCCCCGCAGCCGCAAGATGGTCCACAAGGAAACCGGCCGCCCGCTGACCTTCGAGATCCTGCTCGTCGATCCGGTGTTCGAGCGGGTGACGCTGCCCTTCGTCGAGAACCTGAAGACCCTCGGCGTCGAGGCCACCGTGCGCACCGTCGATACCGCGCAGTACATCAACCGCCTGCGCAGCTTCGACTTCGACATGACCTCGACCGTCTGGGGCCAATCGCTGTCGCCGGGCAACGAGCAGCGCGAGTTTTGGGGCAGCGACGCCGCCACCCACGAGGGCAGCCGCAACTACGCCGGCCTCCAGAACCCGGCCATCGACCAACTGATCGAACTGGTCATCCAGGCGCCCGACCGCGAGGCGCTGGTCACCCGCGTGCGGGCGCTCGACCGCGCCCTGCAATGGCAGTTCCTGGTCATTCCCCATTGGCACAGCCCGACGCAGCGCATCGCCTACTGGGACAAGTTCGGCTTCCCCGAGGCGCGACCCATGCGCGGCATCGACCTGATGGCCTGGTGGGTCGAATCGGCCAAGGATCGCCAGGTAGCCGCCGAGCAGCAGAAGGCGCAGGAGGAGAACCCGGTGCCGGCGGCGGGGGACACCCCTGCCGCCCCGACGCCCGCCCAGTAACGGCGTAGCGGAGCCCCTGCCCCATGTTCGCCTACATCGTCCGCCGCCTGCTGCTCATCCCGCTGACGCTGTTCGGGATTATCCTGATCAACTTCGTCATCGTGCAGTTCGCGCCGGGCGGCCCGGTGGAGCAGATGATCGCCCGCGTCCAGGGCACCGGCGTCGACGCCACCGCCCGCATCACCGGCGGCGGCGGCGGGGAAACGGGCGGCGGCGGCGGCATGGCCGGCGAGGGCAGCACCTATCGCGGCGCCCAAGGGCTGCCACCCGATTTCATCGCCGAGATCGAACGGCAGTTCGGCTTCGACAAGCCGGCGCATGAACGCTTCTGGCTGATGATCAAAAGCTACGCCACCTTCGACCTCGGCCAGAGCTATTACCGTGATCGCGGCGTGCTGGAGCTGGTGCTCGACAAACTGCCGGTCTCCGCCTCCCTCGGCATCTGGTCGACGCTGATCATCTATCTGGTGTCCATTCCGCTCGGGGTGATGAAAGCGGTGCGTGACGGATCACGCTTCGATACCTGGTCGTCGGGGGTGGTGATCGTCGGCTACGCGGTGCCGGCCTTCCTGTTCGCCATCCTGCTGATCGTGCTGTTCGCCGGCGGCCGCTACTTTGACTGGTTCCCCCTGCGCGGCCTGACGTCCGACAACTGGCACGACTTGTCGTGGCCCATGCGCATCGTCGACTACTTCTGGCATCTCACCCTGCCTGTCATGGCCATGGTGATCGGCGGCTTCGCCGGATTGACCATGCTGACCAAGAACAGCTTCCTGGAAGAGATCAACAAGCAGTACGTCATCACCGCCCGCGCCAAGGGCCTGAACGAACGGCAGGTGCTGTACGGCCATGTGTTCCGCAACGCCATGCTGCTCATCATCGCCGGGTTCCCGGCGACCCTGGTGACCATGCTGTTCACCGGATCGGTGCTGATCGAGGTCATCTTCAGCCTCGACGGCCTCGGCCTGCTGGGGTTCGAGGCGACCATCAACCGGGACTATCCGGTGGTCTTCGGCACCCTCTACGTCTTCGGCCTGATCGGGTTGTTGCTGAACCTGTTGAGCGACATCGCCTATCACATGGTCGACCCGCGCATCACCTTTGAAGCCCAAAGCACGTAGGAGGCCGGCGGACCATGGCGCTGTTCTCCGACCTGAGCCCCATCACCCGCCGCCGGCTGGCCCGCTTCCGCGCCAACCGGCGCGGCTTCTGGTCGCTGTGGCTGTTCCTGATCTTGTTCTTCGTCAGCATGTTCGCCGAGTTCCTGGCCAACGATAGGCCGGTATTCGTCTGGTACGACGACGCGCCCCACTTCCCCATCTTCGTCGCCTACCCGGAAACCGAGTTCGGCGGCTTCTTCCCGACCGAAGCCAACTATAAAGACCCGGCGGTGCAGGAGATGATCGAGGAAAACGGCTGGATGGTGTGGCCGCCGATCCGCTTCGACTACCGCACCGCCGACCCGTTGCTCGGACAGCCGGCGCCGAGCCCACCCGATTCGCGCCACTGGCTCGGCACCGACGATCAGGGCCGCGACGTGGTGGCACGGCTGATCTACGGCTTCCGCGTCTCGGTGCTGTTCGGGCTGATCCTGACCGCCGTGTCGTCGCTGATCGGCATTCTGGCCGGCGCCGTGCAGGGCTACTTCGGCGGCTGGACGGACCTGCTGTTCCAGCGCGTGCTGGAGGTGTGGAGCGGGCTGCCGCAGCTGTTCATCCTCATCATCCTGTCGAGCGTCATCGCCCCCAGTTTCTGGACCCTGCTGGTGATCCTGCTGCTGTTTTCCTGGACCGCCCTGGTCGGCGTGGTGCGGGCCGAGTTCCTGCGCGCCCGCAACCTGGACTACGTCCGCGCCGCCAAGGCGCTGGGCATGGGCGATGGCCGCATCATGATCCGTCACGTCCTGCCCAACGCCATGGTGGCGACCCTGACCTTCGCGCCGTTCATCCTGTCGGGGGCCATCGTCAGCCTGACGGCGCTCGACTTCCTCGGCCTTGGCCTGCCGCCGGGCAGCCCGTCGCTGGGCGATCTGCTGCGCCAGGGCAAGGAAAACCTCCAGGCTCCCTGGCTCGGCATCGCCGGCTTCGTGGTGATGGCGGTGATGCTGTCGCTGCTGGTGTTCGTCGGCGAGGCGGTGCGCGATGCCTTCGATCCGCGCAAGAGGGTGGCATGACGGCGGCCCCGCTCCCTTTCAACCACGGCGCCCCGACGGCGGCGGCCCCCATCCTGTCGGTGCGTGACCTGCGGGTTGCCTTCGGTCGTGGCGACGGGCAGATCGACGCCGTGCGCGGTGTCTCCTTCGACCTCCATCGCGGCCGCACCCTGGCGCTGGTGGGCGAGTCGGGCTCCGGCAAGTCGGTGTCGGCGCTGTCGGTGCTGCAACTGCTGCCCTATCCGCTGGCGTGGCATCCCGGCGGCTCCATCCGGCTGGAGGACACCGAACTGGTGGGCGCGGCGGACCGCACCCTGCACCGCGTGCGCGGCAACCGCATCGCCATGGTGTTCCAGGAGCCGATGACCTCGCTCAACCCGCTGCACAGCATCGAGCGGCAAATCGGCGAGATCCTGGCCATCCACAAGGGCATGACCGGCCGCGCCGCCCGCGCCCGCGTCCTGGAGCTGCTGGAGTTGGTCGGCCTCCAGAACGCCGAAAGTCGCCTGACCGCCCTGCCGCACGAACTGTCCGGCGGCCAGCGGCAGCGGGTGATGATCGCTATGGCGCTCGCCAACGAGCCCGACGTGCTGATAGCCGACGAGCCGACAACGGCGCTGGACGTCACCATCCAGGCCCAGATTCTCAAGCTGCTGAAAGACCTTCAGGCCCGTTTCGGCATGGCCATCCTGTTCATCACCCACGACCTGACGGTGGTGCGCAAGATGGCGGACGACGTCTGCGTCATGAAGGACGGCGTGGTGGTGGAGCATGGGCCGGTGGCCGACGTGCTGGACCGGCCGCAGCACCCTTACACCCGCATGCTGATGGCCGCCGAGCCCAAGGGGGCGCCGCCGCAGGTGCCGGCCGATGCCGCCGAGGTGATGGCGGCCGACGACCTGAAGGTGTGGTTCCCCATCAAGAAGGGCATCATCCGCCGCACCGTCGGCCACGTGAAAGCGGTGGACGGGGTGACGGTGCGCGTCCACGAGGGTCAGACGGTCGGCGTGGTCGGCGAATCCGGCTCCGGCAAGACGACGCTCGCCATGGGCCTGCTGCGCCTCACCGGCTCCATGGGGCCGATCCGCTTCCGCGGCCAGCCCATCGACGGCCTGTCGCGCGGCGAGATGCGGCCGCTGCGGCGGGAGATGCAGGTGGTGTTCCAGGACCCCTACGGCTCCCTCAGCCCGCGCATGTCGGTGGCCCAGATCGTCGCCGAGGGGCTGGAGTTGCACGGCATCGGCGGTGACGAAGCGGGGCGCGACGCCCTGGTGGTGGAGGCCCTGCGCGAGGTCGGCCTCGACCCCGACACCCGCCACCGCTACCCGCACGAGTTCTCCGGCGGCCAGCGCCAGCGCATCGCCATCGCCCGCGCCCTGGCCCTGAAGCCGCGCTTCATGGTGCTGGACGAGCCAACCTCGGCGCTGGACGTGTCGGTGCAGGCACAGATCGTCGACCTGCTGCGCGACATCCAGGCCCGCCACCGCCTCGCCTATCTGTTCATCAGCCACGACCTGCGGGTGGTGCGGGCGCTGGCCGACACGCTGATCGTCATGAAGGACGGCAAGGTGGTGGAGGCCGGCGCCACCGCCGACATCTTCGCCAACCCGCGGGAGGCCTATACCCGCGCCCTCATCGCCGCCGCCTTCGCGCTGGAGCTGTAGCGACGGCCGCGGGGGCGCGGCCTGAACGGCCCTTGCCGGGGCGGGGGCGGGCGCGCATCATGCCGCTGCCATGACCACCCGCCGCCCCGCGCCCGCCGCTCCGTCCTCCACCGCCGCGCCGCCGCCGCCCCTGATGGTGCGGGCGATGCCGGCGGTGTTCGTGCTGCTGTGGTCGACCGGCTTCATCGGCGCCAAGTTCGGCCTGCCCTATGCCGAGGCCTTCACTTTTCTGTTCATCCGCTTCGCCCTGGTGCTGCTGCTGCTGGCGCCGCTGGCCGTCATGGCCCGCGCCGCCTGGCGCGGCGGCTGGCGGGCGGCGGGTCACCAGCTGGTGACCGGGGCGCTGGTCCACGGGCTTTACCTCGGCGGCGTGTTCTGGGCCATCGGCGCCGGCCTGTCGGCCGGGGTGGCGGCGCTGGTGGTCGGCATGCAGCCGCTGCTGCCGGCGGTGGCGGTCGGACCGCTGCTGGGCGAACGGGTGAGCGGCCGCCAGTGGCTCGGCCTGGTGCTCGGCCTTTCCGGCGTCGGCATGGTGGTGGGGGAGAAGCTGGCCGGCAGCGGCGTCGGCACGGTGGCGCCGGTGGCCCTGGTGGGGGCGGTGGTCGGGCTGTTCGGCATCACCGCCGGAACCCTCTACCAAAAGCGGTTCGGCGGCGGCGCCGACCTGCGCATCGCCACCTTTATCCAGTACATCTCCGCCGCCGCCGTCACCGGCCTCGCCGCCCTGGCGGTGGAGACCCGCGCCGTGCAGTGGACCGGGGAGTTCCTGTTCGCCCTCGGCTGGCTGGTGCTCGTGCTGTCCATTGGCGCCATCAGCCTGCTCATGCTGCTCATCCGCCGTGGCGAGGCGGCCCGCACCGCCAGCCTGTTCTACCTCGTGCCGCCGGTCACAGCCGTCACCGCCTGGGCGCTGTTCGGCGAGACCCTCGGCCTGATCGCCCTGGCCGGCATGGCGCTGGCGGTGGCCGGGGTGGCGCTGGTGGTTGGCCGGCGCTGAGACGTCGGCGCCCTGCACGAGGCACAGTCCAGACGTGCGCCAGGACAACGGGTGCCCCCCTTGACCATCGTCCAAGGGCCGGCGCCCCTGGCTTCGCCAAGGTTGCGCCACCTACGGCCAAGGTCGAGGAGAATCCGCCCCTAACGTCTGTATAGCTGCCACTCTTCAGCCCACGGGCGTATAAAAAAGAGGGATTCTGGCCGGCCCCGCCAGGGTGACGGGCGGCCGCAGGCTGCGGGAGGTCACCATGGCCTTGTTCAACAACATGAAAATCCGCGCGAAAGTGTTCCTTGGCTTCGGCATCGTGCTGGTGCTGCTGGTCATCACCGCTTTGACCGGCGGCTGGGCCCTGCAAACGGTGGGCGGGGTGTTCGAGCGCTACCGCCATCTCACCGGCGAGACCGGCGCCGTGGCGGCCATCCAGCTCGACATGCTCCAAACCCGCATGGCGGCCAAGGATTACCTCATCCGCGACAATGATGCCGCCATCGCCGCCGTCCAGGCGCACGCCGCCTCCACCGCCACGCTGGCGGAGGCGGCGCGCTCGCTGATCGCCCCGGAAGACACCCGCAAGCTGGCCCTCATGGACGAGGTGCAGACGGTCATCGCCGACTACCGCCGCACCTTCGGACAGGTGGTGGAAAGCCAGGCGGCGCGGAACGAGGCTGTTTCGCAGCTCGGCAAGGTGGGACCGCATATCGAGACGGCGCTGGCCGAGATCATGGAAGCCGCCTATCGGGCCGGCGATGCCGAAATCTCCTACCGCGCCGGGCTGGCCATGCAGCAGATCCTGACCGTCCGGCTGCACGCCAACCGTTTCCTGGCCGACAACGATCCCGCTTCCTACGACAAGGTGAAGCAGGAGAAGGCCCTGTTCGACCAGCGCTTCGCCGAGTTGGTGCCGACGCTCCGCACCATGGCCATGCGCAGCCAGGCGCAGGCGGCGGCGCAGTCGTCGCAGCGCTATTCCGAGCATTTCGAGACCATGGCCGCCGCCATTCGCAGCCGCTCGGAGTTGGTGAACGGCACGCTTGATGTCATCGGGCCGCGCGTGGCGGAGGACGTCGACTCCGTGCAGTCAGAAATCCGCATGGCGCAAGACGGCCTTGGACCGCAGGTGGCAGCCAGCATCACCACCGGTACCACGGTGGCGGCGGTGCTCGGGCTGGTGGCGCTGGCCATCGGCGCCGTCGCCGGCTTCGCCATCGGTCACGGCATCGCCGACCCGGTGGCCGGCATGACCGAAGCCATGCGTCGACTCGCCGCCGGCGACAACGGCACCGAGGTGCCGGCGCGCGGCCGCCGCGATGAGGTGGGGGAGATGGCCGCCGCCGTGCAGGTGTTCAAGGACAACATGATCCGCGCCCGCGACCTCGCCGCCGAGCAGGAGGCCGAACATGCCGCCCGCGAACGCCATGTGGCGCTGCTGGAGCGGCTCACCCACCAGTTCGACGCCGACGTCTCCGGCGTGCTGACCGCCGTCAGTGCCGCCTCCGGCCAGTTGGAGGCTACCGCCGCCAGCATGTCGTCCATCGCCGAGCAATCGGCCCGTCAGGCCAGCGCCGTCTCCACCTCCGCCGACCGGGCTTCGACCAACGTGGAGACCGTGGCCAGCGCCGCCGAGGAACTGTCGGCCTCGATCAGCGAAATCGGGCGTCAGGTGCATCAGTCGGCCACCATGTCGCGGCAGGCGGCGGAGCAGGCGGAACACACCAACGCCGTGGTGCGCGGGCTGGCCAATAGTGCCCAGCGCATTGGCGAGGTGGTGAACCTGATCACCGATATCGCCAGCCAGACCAACCTGCTGGCCCTCAACGCCACCATCGAGGCCGCCCGCGCTGGCGAAGCCGGCAAGGGATTCGCCGTGGTCGCCAACGAGGTCAAGAGCCTCGCCACCCAGACCGGCCGCGCGACGGAGGAAATCGCCCAGCAGATTTCCAGCATCCAGCACGAAACCGCCACCGCCGTCGCCGCCATCGAGGGCATCGGCAAGGTGATCCACGACATCAGCCAAGTGTCGTCGGCCATCGCCTCGGCGGTGTAGGAACAGGACGCGGCGACTCATGAAATCGCCCGCAACACCCAGGCCGCCAGCACCGGCACCCACGAGGTGACGGTCAACATCGCCGGCGTCACCCAAGCCGCCGACGAAGCCGGCCGCGCCGCCGGCGAGGTGCTCGACGCCTCCGGCCTGCTGTCGCGGCAGGCGGACCAGCTGCGCCATGTGGTGCAGGACTTCCTCGGCCGGGTGCGCGCCGCCTGAGGCGGCCGAACGGACCCCATGACGGCGGGCGGCACCGGCCCCCGCCGTCGTGCGTTTAACTGCCATGCGCCGCCGCGCCGGCAGGGATATGGCATCGGACGTGACGGACCGCCGCAAGGTGCGCTATAAGGCGGCCCTGACAGTCCTGCCAAACCAGACCGGAAGACGCGATGAACTGGCTGACCAACTTCGTGCGCCCCAAGATCCAGCAACTCGTGCGCCCCAAGGAGGTGCCCGAGAACCTGTGGAAGAAGTGCCCGGCGTGCGGCCAGATGGTGTTCCACCGCGAGCTGGAAAAGAACCTCCAGGTCTGCACCCACTGCGGCCATCACATGCGCCTGCCGGCCAAGCAGCGTCTGGCCATGCTGTTCGATGACGGCGCCTATAAGCGCATCGAACTGCCCAAGGTGCCGGAAGACCCGCTGAAGTTCCGCGACCTCAAGCGCTATTCCGACCGCATCAAGGACGCCCGCGCCAAGACCGGCGAACAGGACGCCATCCTGGTCGCCCATGGCACCATCGGCGGCGTCAAGACGGTCATCGCCGCTTTTGACTTCGACTACATGGGCGGCTCCATGGGGGCGGCGGTCGGCGAGGGCATCGTGGCGGCGGCGGAACTGGCGGTGTTGCAGGACGCGCCGCTGATCGTCATTCCCGCCTCCGGCGGCGCCCGCATGCAGGAAGGCATCCTGTCGCTGATGCAGATGGCGCGCACCACCGTCGCCGTCGACAAGGTGAAGGACGCCGGCCTGCCCTACATCGTGCTGCTGACCGACCCCACCACCGGCGGCGTCACCGCCAGCTTCGCCATGCTGGGCGACGTGCATATCGCCGAACCCGGCGCCGTCATTGGCTTCGCCGGCGCCCGCGTCATCGAAACCACCATCCGCGAGAAGCTGCCGGAAGGCTTCCAGCGGTCGGAATACCTGCGCGAGCACGGCATGGTCGACATGGTGGTTCACCGCCACCAGTTGCGCGGCAAGATCGCCAACCTGCTGGCTCTGCTGGTCAACCGCGGCCCGGCCGGGCAGGTGGTGCCGTTCGACCGCAAGGCCCGCCTGGGGAGCGACGACGCCACCGCCGATGCGGCCACCGCGCCGGCCGACGGTCAGCCGGGCGCACCAGCGGTCTGAGGGCACCCGCCGCCATGACCGCCAGCGCGGGCCGTCGCCCCGACGCGGTGCTGGAGCGCCTCCTCGCCCTGCACCCGAAGATCATCGACCTGTCGCTGGACCGGGTGTGGCGCCTGCTCGCCGGCATGGGCCATCCGGAGCGGGCCGTGCCGCCGGTGATCCACGTCGCCGGCACCAACGGCAAGGGCTCCACCCTGGCGGTGCTGCGGGCCATGGTGGAGGCGGCCGGCCTGCGGCCCCACGTCTACACCAGCCCGCATCTGGTGCGCTTCCGCGAGCGCATCCGCCTTGCCGGCTCCCTCATCACCGAGGACGCCCTCACCGCTCTGTTGGAAGAGGCTGAGGGGATCAACGGCGGCGAGCCCATCACCTTCTTCGAGATCACCACCTGCGCGGCGTTCTTGGCCTTCGCCCGCGTTCCGGCCGACGTGCTGCTGCTGGAAACCGGCCTCGGCGGCCGCCTGGACGCCACCAACGTGGTGGCGCGGCCGGCGGCGACGGTGCTGACCCCCATCGACCTCGACCATCAGAAGTTCCTCGGCGACACCATCGCCGCCATCGCCACCGAGAAGGCGCACATCCTGAAGCCGGGGGTGCCCTGCGTGGTCGCCCGCCAGCCGACCGAAGCGCTGGCGGTGATCGAGGCCCACGCAGCCACCATCGGGGCGCCTCTTCTGGTGGAGGGGCGGGACTGGAGCGTCGAGCGGCTCGAAGACGACCGCCTGCGCTTTCGCATGGCCGGGCGGGAGATCATTTGCCCGCCGCCGGGACTGGCCGGCGCCCACCAATACGGCAATGCCGGCGCCGCCCTGGCCGCCGCCCTGGCGTCCGGTCTCGCGCTGCCGGACGCGGCGCTCGGGCGCGGGGTTGCCGCCGCCGAGTGGCCGGCACGGCTGCAACGGTTGCGGCGTGGCCCGCTGGTCGAGGCGCTGCCGGACGGGTGGGAGCTGTGGTTGGACGGCGGCCACAATCCGTCCGCCGGCCGTGTGCTGGGCGAGGCCGTGCGCGGCTGGCACGATCGCCCGTTCTATGCCGTCTGCGGCATGATGGCCGACAAGGACGCCGATGGGTTCCTGGCGCCGCTGCGCCCGCACCTCGCCGGCTTCCGCGCCATCGCCATTCCGGGCGAGGAAAACGGCAAGGCGCCGGCCGATCTGCTGGCCGCCGCCGCCTCCATTCCCGACACCGCCCTTGCCGCCAGCCCAGCGGAGGCGGTGGCCGATCTGGCGCGACGGCCCGGACCGGCGCGGTTGCTGGTGTGCGGCTCGCTCTATTTGGCCGGCACGGTGCTGGCGGAAAACGACTGAGGCCGCAGGGCGCGACGGCGGCGGGGAATGATCGCCGCCGCCGCGTCCCTTACAGGATGAACTTCGACAGGTCGCCCTTTTGGGCCAGACCGCCGACGCGGTCCCGCAC
>JAEWWF010000288.1 GCA_023396465.1 Pseudomonadota bacterium | reverse complement strand
GACCGCCGCCAGCCTCGGCCATCACCTTCGTGATCGCAGCCGTCAGCGTCGTCTTGCCGTGGTCGACGTGGCCAATCGTGCCGACGTTGCAGTGCGGCTTCGACCGCGTGAACTTTTCCTTCGCCATTTTCTCGATCTCTCCAGCTTCGCAATCTGCGACGGCGGCCTTAGCCGGCCATCTTGGCGCGGATTTCATCCGAGACGTTGCTCGGGACTTCCGCGTAGTGGTCGAACAGCATGGTGTACTGGGCGCGGCCCTGCGACATGGAGCGCAGGTTGTTCACGTACCCGAACATGTTCGCCAGCGGCACCATGGCGGAGACCACGCGGGCGATGCCGCGCTGATCCATGCCGGACACCTGGCCGCGGCGGCTGTTCAGGTCGCCGATGATGTCGCCCATGTACTCTTCCGGCGTCACCACTTCGACCTTCATGATCGGTTCGAGCAGCTTCGGACCGCACTTCGGAATGCCTTCGCGGAAGGCGGCACGAGCGGCGATTTCAAACGCCATGACGCTCGAGTCGACGTCGTGGTAGGCGCCTTCCACCAGGGTGGCCTTCACCTTGGTGACCGGGAAGCCGGCCAGCACGCCCGAATCGGTGGACGACTTCAGGCCCTTTTCCACGCCCGGAACGTATTCCTTCGGCACCGAGCCGCCGACCACGGCGTTGGTGAACACGAATTCGTCACCATCGGGGTTCGGCTCGAACTTGATGACGACCTTCGCGAACTGACCCGAACCACCCGTCTGCTTCTTGTGGGTGTATTCGATCGTCTGCGCCTTGGAGATGGTCTCGCGGTAGGCCACCTGCGGGGCGCCCACGTTGCAGTCCACCTTGAACTCGCGACGCATGCGGTCGACGATGATCTCGAGGTGCAGTTCGCCCATGCCCTTGATGACCGTCTGACCCGACTCCTGGTCGGTCGAGACGCGGAAGGACGGGTCTTCGGCCGCCAGGCGCGCCAGAGCCATGCCCATCTTTTCCATGTCGGCCTTGGTCTTCGGCTCGACAGCCACCTCGATCACCGGCTCGGGGAATTCCATGCGCTCCAGGATGATCGGCTTGGCCGAGTCACAGAGCGTATCGCCGGTGGTGGTGTCCTTCAGACCGACGATGGCGACGATGTCACCGGCGGCGGCCCATTTGATTTCTTCACGGTTGTTGGCGTGCATCAGCAGCATGCGGCCGATGCGCTCGCGCTTTTCCTTCACCGTGTTCTGCACGTAGGAACCGCTTTCGACCGTGCCCGAATAGATACGGGCGAAGGTCAGCGAACCGACGAACGGATCGTTCATGATCTTGAACGCCAGCGCCGAGAACGGCGCCGCGTCGTCGGTTTCACGGCTGTCCTCGGTCTCGCCGTCCAGCTGCACACCCTTCACCGCCGGCACGTCGAGCGGCGACGGCAGGTAAGCGATGACGGCGTCCAGCATGGTCTGCACGCCCTTGTTCTTGAAGGACGAGCCACACAGAACCGGCGTGAAGGCCATGGCGATGGTGCCTTTGCGGATGAGCTTGTTCAGCTCTTCCTCGGAGGGCGCGGTGCCATCGGTCAGGTAGGCATCGAGGGCGGCATCGTCCTGCTCGACGGCGGCTTCGATCAGCGCTTCGCGGTATTCCTGCGCCTTATCGGCGAGATCAGCCGGAATATCGGTGTATTCGTAAGCAGCACCCAGGTCGTCACCCTTCCAGATGACAGCCTGCATCTTCACCAGGTCGACGATACCGACGAAGTCGGCTTCGGTGCCGATCGGCAGGTTGATGACCAGCGGATGCGCGCCAAGGCGATCCTTGATCATGTCGACGCAGCGATAGAAGTTGGCGCCCATGCGGTCCATCTTGTTGACGAAGCACATGCGCGGCACATGGTACTTGTCGGCCTGGCGCCACACGGTCTCGGACTGCGGCTCGACACCGGCGACCGAGTCGAACACCGTCACCGCACCGTCGAGCACACGCAGGGACCGCTCGACTTCAATGGTGAAGTCGACGTGACCCGGGGTGTCGATGATGTTGATCCGGTGCTCCTTCCAGAATGCAGTCGTCGCAGCGGAGGTGATCGTAATGCCACGCTCCTGCTCCTGCTCCATCCAGTCCATGGTGGCGGTGCCCTCATGGACTTCACCAAGCTTGTGCGACTTTCCCGTGTAGTACAGGATTCGCTCAGTGGTGGTCGTCTTGCCGGCATCGATGTGGGCCATGATGCCGATGTTGCGGTACCGCTCAAGCGGGGTTTCGCGTTTCATTTCGCTCACTCTTCGCTGCGTGTCTGCGTCGGAGCGCCGGCGTTACCAGCGGTAGTGCGAGAAGGCCTTGTTGGCTTCCGCCATACGATGGGTGTCTTCACGCTTCTTGACGGCACCGCCACGATTGTTGACGGCATCCATCAGCTCGCCGAACAGCCGGTCGACCATGGTGGTCTCCGAACGCTTGCGAGCGAAATCGGTGAGCCAACGGAAGGCCAGCGCCTGACGACGCTCGGTCCGCACTTCCACCGGCACCTGGTAGGTCGCGCCACCGACGCGGCGGGAGCGAACCTCGACGGCCGGCTTCACGTTGTCCACGGCGTCGTGGAACATCTGCACCGGATCACCGCCCTTGGCGGCCAGACGGTCGAGAGCGCCATAGACGATCTTTTCCGCCACGCCCTTCTTGCCGTCGAGCATGATGTTGTTGATGAACTTCGCGATGACCACATCGCCGAACTTCGCGTCCGGCAGGACCTCGCGCTTAACCGCTGCGCGGCGACGAGACATGGTTCTGCTTCCCTCTTACTTCGGACGCTTGGCGCCGTACTTGGAACGACGCTGGCGGCGGTCTTTGACGCCCTGGGTGTCCAGGGTGCCGCGGATGATGTGGTAGCGCACGCCCGGCAAGTCCTTGACGCGGCCGCCGCGGATCATCACCACGGAGTGCTCTTGCAGGTTGTGACCTTCGCCGGGGATATACGAGGTGACCTCGTAGCCGTTGGTCAGACGCACGCGCGCCACCTTACGAAGGGCCGAGTTCGGCTTCTTCGGGGTGGTGGTGTAGACGCGGGTGCACACACCGCGCTTCTGCGGGCACGCCTGCATGGCCGGAACCTTGTTGCGCTTCACCGGCGCTTCGCGGCCCATGCGGATCAACTGGTTGATCGTAGGCATTAACCTTCCCTTTTTCTCACGCTCTTGCGCAACCGATTCGCAGGCGCGACCAAGACAAAAAACCCATAGGACCATCCCCTAGCTCAGGAGGTCCGGTGGGCATTTCCCCGTGGTCCTGCCTCGTCCCGGCGGACCCTATGGAAATATCGTGCCGGAACACCGCGTCTGAAGCACCAGAAGCGCTTCACCACCGGCGGCCCGATGAGGGCGGAATACTAGTGTTGGCACCCCACCCCGTCAAGGGAAAGAATCAGCGTTTCCGCCGCCTCCAGCCCTTGCAAAGCAAACCGGGACGCCCCTTGGCGGAGCGTCCCGGAGTCGCATCAGGCTTTGTGCCGAGTCCCGCCGCCATCCCCAAGGTCAGGCAAAACGGGATGCGGCACGCCGCCCGTCCCTTATTCGCCCGCCGGCGGAACGCTCGGCGAGGCACCATCCACCGGCAGCGCCGCCGTGGCGGCCTCGGTGGAGGCGGCCTGGAGTTCCTCGTCGCGACGCGCCGCGACCTGCCGCAGGGTATTCATCATGGCGCCGGTACCCGCCGGGATCAGGCGGCCGACGATGACGTTCTCCTTGAGGCCCACCAGGCGGTCCACCTTGCCGGAGACCGACGCCTCGGTGAGGACGCGGGTGGTTTCCTGGAACGAGGCGGCCGACACGAAGGAGTGCGTCTGCAAGCTGGCCTTGGTGATGCCTTGCAGAACCGGCTGCGCCTGAGCGGGGCGGCCGTTTTCCTTGATGGTCTTCTCGTTCTCGATGGCGAACTCGATGCGGTCCACCTGCTCGCCGACCAGGAAGGTGGTGTCGCCGGGCTCGTCGATCTCGACCTTTTGCAGCATCTGGCGGCAAATCACCTCGATGTGCTT
The DNA here is from genome assembly GCA_023396465.1 of Pseudomonadota bacterium. GTDB lineage: Bacteria > Pseudomonadota > Alphaproteobacteria > Rhodospirillales > Rhodospirillaceae > Caenispirillum. Next base: position 12,592 of record JAEWWF010000288.1, on the reverse strand, counting down.
GTCGTTGATCTTCACGCCCTGGAGACGATAGACGTCCTGGATTTCCTTGATCAGGTAGTTGGCCAGCGCCTCGACGCCCATGACACGCAGAATGTCATGCGGCACCGGGTTGCCGTCCATCAGCGGGTCGCCCTTGCGGACGTAATCGCCTTCCTGGACCGACAGGTGCTTGCCCTTCGGCACCAGATACTCCAGCTGATCGCCCTCGTCGGTGACCACCAGGATGCGGCGCTTGTTCTTGTAGTCCTTGCCGAATTCGACGCGACCATCGACTTCCGCGATGATGGCGTGGTCCTTCGGACGCCGGGCCTCGAACAGTTCCGCCACGCGCGGCAGACCGCCGGTGATGTCGCGGGTCTTGGAACCTTCACGCGGAATACGCGCCAGCACGTCGCCGGCATGCACCCGCTGGCCGTTCTCGACCGACAGGATGGCGTCCACCGACATGAAGTAGCGGGCTTCCATGCCGTTCGGCAGGGTGATCACGTCGCCCTTGTCGTCGCGCAGGGTGACACGGGGCTTCAGATCGTTGCCGCGCGGCTGCTGCTTCCAGTCCACCACGACGCGGGAGCTGACGCCCGTCGCCTCGTCGGTGACCTCGCGCATGGAGATGCCCTCGACCAGATCGACGAAGCTGACGATACCCTCGCGCTCGGTGATGATCGGCAGGGTGTACGGATCCCACTCGGCCATCTTCTGGCCCTTGGCGACGGTGTCGTCGTCGCTGACGTGGATGCGGGCGCCGTAGGGCACGCGGTGACGCGCCTTCTCGCGACCGTTCACGTCGAGCAGCAGGATCTCGCAGTTGCGCGCCATGACGACGGCAACCCCTTCCGAGTTCAGCACCACGTTACGGTTGAGCACCTTGACCTTGCTGTCGAAGGCGGCCTCGATGCTCGACTGCTCGGCGCCACGCTGGGCGGCGCCGCCGATGTGGAAGGTACGCATGGTGAGCTGGGTGCCCGGCTCGCCGATGGACTGCGCCGCGATGACGCCCACCGCCTCGCCGATGTTGGCCTCGGTGCCGCGCGCCAGATCACGGCCATAGCACTTGGAGCAGATGCCGTTCTGGGTGTCGCAGGTCAACACCGACCGGATGCGCACGGACTCGATGCCGGCGGCGTCGATCAGCTCGATGTGGCGTTCCTCGATGAGGTCGCCCTTCGGCACGATCACCGTGTCGGTGCTCGGGTCGTAGATATCCTCCGCCGCGGTGCGGCCGAGGATGCGATCGCCAAGCGACACCACCACCTCGCCGCCGTCGACCACCGGCACCGCCGTCAGGCTGCGTTCGGTGCCGCAATCGTATTCGACGATGATGGCGTCCTGGGCCACGTCCACCAGACGACGGGTGAGGTAGCCCGAGTTGGCGGTCTTCAGCGCGGTGTCGGCCAGGCCCTTACGGGCGCCGTGGGTGGAGTTGAAGTACTCCAGCACCGACAGGCCTTCCTTGAAGTTCGAGATGATCGGCGTCTCGATGATCTCGCCCGACGGCTTGGCCATCAGGCCGCGCATGCCGGCCAGTTGCTTCATCTGCGCCGCCGAACCACGGGCGCCGGAGTGGGCCATCATGTAGACGGAGTTGACGCCCTTGGCCGGATCGACCTTGGAAATCTCCTTCATCATGGCGTCGGCGACCTTTTCGGTGCACTGCGCCCAGGCGTCGACGACCTTGTTGTACTTTTCGCCCTGGGTGATGAGACCGTCCTGGTACTGCTGCTCGAACTCCTTCACCTGGGCTTCGGTCTCGCTGATCATCCCTTCCTTGGAGGCGGGGATGACCATGTCGTCCTTGCCGAAGGAAATGCCGGCGCGGGCGGCCTGCTTGAAGCCCATGGCCATGATGCGGTCGCAGAAGATGACCGTCTCTTTCTGGCCGCAGTGACGGTAGACCACGTCGATGACCTCGCCGATCTCCTTCTTGCGGAGCAGGCGGTTGATCAGCGTGAAGGGCACGTTGGGGTGCTTCGGCACCACCTCGCCCAGCATGCTGCGGCCCGGCGTGGTGGCGACCAGACGGATGGCGTCGACGCCGTCGTTGTCGACGGTGCGCATGCGGGCCAGCACCTTGGTGTGCAGACCGACCACCTTCTCGGTCAGGGCTTCCTCGATCTCGGCGGCGTCGGAGAACACCGGCACCGCGTAAAGGAACGCCCGCCCGGCTTCCACCGCCGTCAGCAGCTCGCCCACCGACCCATAGGCGAACGGGGTGCCCGGCTGCTGCTTGTTGAAGACGCCGATCTTGCCGGCGGCGAGCCCCTGCTCGACCACCGCCGCATCATGCACGCGCAACACGCGGTGCGCCCACACCCGGCCGTTGGCGATATCCGCCGACAGCTGGGCGAGGTCGGCGGTGTCCACCGCCACATCCGGCTGACGCGGGTTCCACAGGTAGACGTCGCCCGCCTTGAGAGCGGTGTCCAGCTCGTCCATGTCCTTGAACTTCAGGCGCAGGCCGGGCTGTTCGTCGCCTTCCATGGTCAGGTAGTAGATGCCGAGAATCATGTCCTGGGTGGGCACGATGATCGGCTTGCCGGAGGCCGGGCTGAGGATGTTGTTCGTCGACATCATCAGCACGCGGGCTTCCAGCTGCGCTTCCAGTGACAGCGGGACGTGAACGGCCATCTGGTCGCCGTCGAAGTCGGCGTTGAAGGCGGTGCAGACCAGCGGGTGCAGCTGGATGGCCTTGCCCTCGACCAGCACCGGCTCGAACGCTTGGATGCCCAGGCGGTGCAGCGTCGGCGCGCGGTTCAGCATGACCGGGTGCTCGCGGATCACCTCTTCCAGGATGTCCCACACCTCGGGACGCTCCTTCTCCACCATGCGCTTGGCGGCCTTGATGGTGGTCGCCATGCCGTAGAGTTCGAGCTTGGAGTAGATGAACGGCTTGAACAGCTCCAGCGCCATCTTCTTCGGCAGGCCGCACTGGTGCAGCTTCAGTTCCGGGCCGACCACGATGACCGAACGGCCGGAGTAGTCGACGCGCTTGCCGAGCAGGTTCTGACGGAAGCGGCCCTGCTTGCCCTTCAGCATGTCGGACAGCGACTTCAGCGGGCGCTTGTTGGCGCCGGTGATGGCGCGGCCACGGCGGCCGTTGTCGAACAGGGCGTCGACGGCCTCCTGCAACATGCGCTTTTCGTTGCGGATGATGATTTCCGGCGCGCGCAGCTCGATCAGCCGCTTCAGGCGGTTGTTGCGGTTGATGACGCGGCGGTAGAGGTCGTTCAGATCGGAGGTCGCGAAGCGGCCGCCGTCCAGCGGCACCAGCGGGCGCAGCTCGGGCGGGATGACCGGGATGACCTCAAGGATCATCCATTCCGGCCGCGAGCCGGACTCCATGAACGCTTCCACCAGCTTCAGGCGCTTGACCAGCTTCTTGCGCTTGGCTTCGGAGGTGGTCTCGCGCAGCTCGGCGCGCATTTCCTCGCGCAGCTGGGTGAGGTCGATCTCCGACAGCATGGCGCGGATCGCCTCAGCGCCGATGCCGGCGGTGAAGCTGTCTTCGCCGTATTCGTCGACGGCGCGCTGGTACTGCTCCTCGTTCAGCAGTTCATGCTGCTTCAGCGGGGTCAGGCCCGGCTCGACGACCACGTAGTTCTCGAAGTAGAGGACGCGCTCAAGATCCTTCAGCGTCATGTCCATCAGCAGGCCGATGCGGCTCGGCAGGCTCTTCAGGAACCAGATGTGAGCGACCGGGGCGGCCAGTTCGATGTGACCCATGCGCTCGCGGCGGACCTTCGACAGGGTCACTTCCACGCCGCACTTTTCGCAGATGATGCCGCGATACTTCATGCGCTTGTACTTGCCGCACAAGCACTCGTAGTCCTTCACCGGACCGAAGATGCGGGCGCAGAACAGGCCGTCGCGCTCGGGCTTGAAGGTGCGGTAGTTGATGGTCTCCGGCTTCTTGATCTCGCCGTAGGACCACGACCGGATCTTGTCGGGGCTCGCGATGGAAATCTTGATCTGATCGAACGACTGGCCGCCGCTGACCTGACCGAAGATCTTCATAAGCTCGTTCATGCCTACTCTCCCGCTGCGGTCGGCGGACGGGGACCTGCCCTGCCCGTGGCGATCGCGCCGTCCGCGTTCCACAAAGTATGGCGACCGATGAGGGCCGGCCGCCGGGGCCTAGAGTGTGGGGAGCGGGACAGCGTCCCGCAACCCGTTGCGCGTAGCGTCAGCCGCTGCTCTGGCTCAGTTCGACGTCGAGACCCAGCGACCGCATTTCCTTCACCAGCACGTTGAAGGACTCGGGGATACCGGCCTCGAAGGTGTCGTCGCCGCGGACGATGGCTTCGTAGACCTTGGTGCGGCCGGACACGTCGTCCGACTTCACCGTCAGCATCTCCTGGAGCGTATAGGCGGCGCCGTAAGCTTCCAGCGCCCACACCTCCATTTCGCCGAAGCGCTGACCGCCGAACTGCGCCTTGCCGCCCAGCGGCTGCTGGGTGACGAGCGAGTAGGGGCCGATGGAGCGAGCGTGGATCTTGTCGTCGACTAGGTGGTGGAGCTTCAGCATGTAGATGTAGCCCACCGTCACCTTGCGGTCGAACGGCTCGCCGGTGCGGCCGTCGTGCAGGGTGACCTGACCGGAGCGGTGCAAGCCGGCCTTTTCCAGCATCTCGGCGATGTCGCTTTCACGGGCACCGTCGAACACCGGAGTGGCGATGGGAATACCGGTGCGCAGGTTGTAGGCCAGTTCCCGGATTTCCTCGTCGCCGAGGTCGGCGATGTCTTCGCCGTAGGACTTCTCGCCGTAGATGTCGCGCAGCTTGGCCCGCAGATCGTCCACCGAGGCGCCGCTGTAGGTCACCTGGTCGAGCACCTCGCGCACCTGGTGGCCAAGACCACGGCAGGCCCAACCGAGGTGGGTCTCCAGGATCTGACCGACGTTCATGCGCGACGGCACGCCGAGCGGGTTGAGCACGATGTCGACCTGGGTGCCGTCTTCCAGATACGGCATGTCCTCGATCGGCACGATACGCGAGATGACACCCTTGTTGCCGTGACGGCCGGCCATCTTGTCGCCCGGCTGAAGCTTGCGCTTCACCGCCACGAAGACCTTGACCATCTTCAGCACGCCCGGAGGCAGCTCGTCGCCGCGCTCCAGCTTCTCGACCTTGCTCTCGAAGCGCTTCTGAAGGGCGGTGATGCTTTCCTCGAAGGCCTTCTTCAGGTCTTCGATCTCGCTCATCACGGCGTCGTCCTCGACGGCGAACTGGCGCCACTGGCCGGGGGTGAACTCACCCAGCAGTGCGTCGTCGATCTTGCCGCCGGTCTTGGCGCCCTTGGGGCCGGAGACGGCGACCTGACCGAGCAGCATTTCCTTCAAGCGGCTGGAGAAGCTGCCCTCGAGGATCTTGCGTTCGTCGTCGCGGTCCTTGGCCAGCCGCTCGATCTCCGACCGGTCGATGGCGAGCGTGCGCTCGTCCTTCTCGACGCCACGACGGTTGAAGACGCGCACGTCGACGATGGTGCCCTGCACGCCCGGCGGCAGACGCAGCGAGGTGTCGCGCACGTCGCTGGCCTTTTCGCCGAAGATGGCGCGCAGCAGCTTCTCTTCCGGCGTCACCGGGCTTTCGCCCTTCGGGGTGACCTTGCCGACCAGGATGTCGCCGGCCTTCACCTCAGCGCCGATGTAGACGATGCCCGCCTCGTCGAGGTTCTTGAGGGCGTCTTCACCGACGTTCGGGATGTCGCGGGTGATTTCCTCCTGGCCCAGCTTGGTGTCGCGGGCCATGACCTCGAACTCCTCGATATGGATCGAGGTGAAGACGTCATCGCGCACGATGCGCTCGGAAATAAGGATGGAGTCCTCGAAGTTGTAACCGTTCCACGGCATGAACGCGACCAGCACGTTGCGGCCGAGGGCCAGTTCGCCCAGGTCGGTCGACGGACCGTCGGCGATGATGTCGCCCTTCGCCACCACGTCGCCCACCTTCACCAGCGGACGCTGGGTCATGCAGGTGGACTGGTTGGAGCGCTGGAACTTGGCCAGACGGTAGATGTCGACGCCCGATTCCGTGCTCAGCACGTCCTCGGTGGCGCGGATGACGACGCGGGTGGCGTCCACCTGCTGCACCAGGCCGGCGCGGCGGGCGACGATGGTGGCGCCCGAATCACGGGCCACCGCCTTCTCCATGCCGGTGCCGACGAACGGCGCCTCGGCCTTCAGGAGGGGCACCGCCTGACGCTGCATGTTGGAGCCCATGAGGGCGCGGTTGGCGTCGTCGTTCTCAAGGAACGGGATCAGCGCCGCGGCGACCGACACCAGCTGCTTCGGCGACACGTCGACGAAGTCGATCTGGTCCGGCGCCACCATCACGAAGTCGCCGGCCTTGCGGCAGGAAATCAGGTCGCCGACGAAGCGGTTGCCGGCGTCCAGTTCCGCGTTGGCCTGGGCGATGGTGTAGCGGCCCTCTTCCATGGCCGACATGTAGATCACTTCGTCGGTCACTTCACCGCCGACAACCTTGCGGTACGGGCTTTCGATGAAGCCGTACTGGTTGACGCGGGCGAAGGTGGCGAGCGAGTTGATCAGACCGATGTTCGGGCCTTCCGGCGTTTCAATCGGGCAGATGCGGCCATAGTGGGTCGGGTGAACGTCGCGCACCTCGAAGCCGGCGCGCTCGCGGGTCAGACCGCCCGGGCCAAGCGCCGACAGGCGGCGCTTGTGGGTGATTTCCGACAGCGGGTTGGTCTGGTCCATGAACTGCGACAGCTGCGAGCTGCCGAAGAATTCACGCACCGCCGCCGCCGCCGGCTTGGCGTTGATGAGGTCGTGCGGCATCACCGTGTCGATGTCCACCGAGGACATGCGTTCACGGATGGCGCGCTCCATGCGCAGCAGGCCGACGCGGTACTGGTTTTCCATCAGTTCGCCGACGGAGCGGACGCGACGGTTGCCCAGGTGGTCGATGTCGTCGATCTCGCCGCGGCCGTCCTTCAGCTCCACCAGCTGCTTGACGATGCGCAGGATGTCTTCCTTGCGCAGGGTGCGCTGGGTGTCCGGCGCCTCGTCCAGGGTGAAGCCCAGACGGGAGTTCATCTTCACGCGGCCAACGGCCGAAAGGTCGTAGCGTTCGGAATCGAAGAACAGGCCACGGAACAGGGACTCGGCGGTCTCCAGGGTCGGCGGCTCGCCCGGACGCATGACGCGGTAGATGTCGATCAGCGCTTCCTCACGGCAGGTGTTCTTGTCCACCATGAGGGTGTTGCGGATGTAGGGACCGACGTTGATGTGGTCGATGTGCAGGGTCGGCAGTTCGTCGATGCCGCCACGCGCCAGGTTCTCAAGGATGCCTTCGGTGATCTCGTCACCCGCCTCGACGAAGATCTCGCCGGTGGTCGGGTCAATGACGTCCTCGGCGGCATAGCGGCCGACCAGATCCTCGATGGCGACGCGGATCTCGGTCAGGCCCTCGTCGGCCAGCTTGCGGGCGGCGCGGGCGGTGACCTTCTGGCCGGCTTCGATCTTCACTTCGCCGGTCTGGGCATCGATCAGGTCCGACACCAGCTTGACGCCGCGCATGCGGTCGGCGACGAACTCGGTCTTCCAACCCTGGGCATCGCGCGAATACACGATGGTGCCGTAGAAATAGGACAGCACGTCCTCGGGCGTCATGCCCTTGACCTCGATGGGGTCGACGGACTTGCCCTCCTCCTTGCGCTTCTTGCGCAGGAGTTCGGTCGCCACGCTGTCGAGGGCGTAAAGCAGGGTCGTCACCGGCAGCTTGCGGCGACGGTCGATGCGGACGTAGACGAGATCCTTGGCATCGAACTCGAAGTCGAGCCACGAGCCACGATAGGGAATGACGCGGGCGGCGAACAGGTACTTGCCCGACGAGTGCGTCTTGCCCTTGTCGTGGTCGAAGAACACGCCCGGGCTGCGGTGCATCTGCGAAACGATGACGCGCTCGGTGCCGTTGATGATGAAGGTGCCCTTGTCCGTCATGAGCGGCATGTCGCCCATGTAGACGTCCTGCTCCTTGATGTCACGGATGGAGCGGGCGCCGGTGTCCTCGTCCACGTCCCACACCACCAGGCGCAGGGTGACCTTCAGCGGCGCGGCGAAGGTCATGCCCCGCTGCTGGCACTCTTCCACGTCGTACTTGGGTTCTTCGAGTTCGTAGCGCACGAACTCCAGCTCGCCCTTGCCGGCAAAATCCTTGATCGGGAAGACGGACCGGAAGACTTCCTCAAGACCGCTCGCCGTCCGGCCGTTGACGCCGGACTCCAGGAAGCTGTCGTAGGAGCTTTTCTGCACCTCGATCAGGTTGGGCATGGGGGCGACGGACGGGATCCGCCCGAAGTCTTTCCGCACCCGCTTCCGACCAGTAAAGGACTTAGCCATTGCCGCTCCTCGTCTCTCTGACGCGTTGGTCAGGCGCGACCCGTTCCCCGTCGTGCGCGCGATGACGGGACAGCGGCCGCGCAAACTGGTGGAGGAGGCCGACCAACCAAGGCCCCGTCCACCCGGCACACCCGTTTCCTCCACACTGTCCCGCGCCGCGGCGGCGGGGGGGTGGAGGAGCGGGCGGCCCGTAAGCGAAATCCGCAGGTATCTAGTGCGACGTCAGCGCGTCGCACCCACCCCCTGCGGATTTCGGCTGCGGGCCGTTGAGTTTTCACCATGAACCGGTACGCGCGTCGGCGGGTTCAAAGCAGAAACATCGGCGGGCCGGAGGGTGACGCCCTCCCCTTCCAGGGAGGGCATCGCCCTTCCGGCCCAGTCAGCCGAAGACGGCTAAGCTGAATTACTTCAGCTCGACCTTGGCACCAGCTTCTTCAAGCTGCTTCTTGATCTTCTCGGCTTCGTCCTTGGACGCAGCTTCCTTCACGGTCTTCGGAGCGCCTTCGACCAGGTCCTTGGCTTCCTTCAGGCCGAGGCCGGTGATGGCGCGGACTTCCTTGATCACGTTGATCTTCTTGTCGCCGGCGTCAGCCAGGACGACGTCGAACTCGGTCTTCTCTTCAGCGGCGGCGGCCGGAGCGGCACCGGCGACAGCGGCGACGGCGACCGGAGCGGCGGCGGAAACGCCCCACTTCTCTTCCAGCAGCTTGGACAGCTCGGCGGCTTCCAGAACGGTCAGGGCGGACAGGTCGTCGACGAGCTTGGCGAGATCGGCCATTTTACTCTTTCTCCTGAGATATCAGACGGCCCACGGCAGTGTGTCGGGGCGGGCCGCTTGGTGTGGTGTATGAAAGGGGCGAGCCTTACGCGGCTTCGCTCTTGTCGGCATAGGCCTTGAAGACGCGGGCAAGCTGGCCAGCAGGCGCCTGAGTGACGCCGGCGATACGGGTCGCCGGGGTCTGGATCATGGCGATCAGCGAGGCGCGCAGTTCGTCCAGCGACGGCAGGGTGGCCAGGGCCTTGACGCCTTCGACGCCGAGAACCTTGCCATCACCCATGGAGCCGCCGAGGATGATCAGCTTGTCGTTGGTCTTCGCGAATTCCGCGGTGGCCTTGGCGGCCGCCACCGGATCGTCGGCGAAGCAAATCGCCGTCGGACCGGTGAACAGGTCGGCAAGACCCGCGAACTTCGTGTCGGCAAGGGCGAGGCGCGTGAGGCGGTTCTTCGTGACCTTGAAGCCAGCGCCGACTTCACGGACCTTGCTCCGGAGGGCGTCCACTTCCTTGACCGTCAGCCCCTTGTACTGGGTGACGACCACGGAGGACTTTTCCGTGAACAGGGCGTGCAGCTCGGCAACCAGCTCCTGCTTTTCGGTACGGTTCACTTCCGTCTCCGCTTCTCTGTTCCCGCCGCGGGCCGAAGCCCTTGGCAGGAGGTTGCGTGTTACCTGCGCGGGCCGAAGCCCGACAGGCTAACCTGCCCCAGAAGCCCAAGCCGAACATCCTAGCCCTCTCAGGAGGAAGGAATTCGCTTGCTGCTCCCGTCTATGCAGGAAGGTCGCCCTTTAAGCCCGAAGGCTCCTGCGGTCTCGGACAGGTGTCGGAGCATCTTGCGATGCCCCTGCCCCCGCCGGACGGCCCCCTTGCCAGAAGACCGCCAGCGGAAACCGGTTGGCCGATCAGGCGCCCTGGACGGTGCCCGGATTGACCTTCAGGCCCGGCCCCATGGTGGAGCTGAGCGCGATCTTCTGAATGTAGGTGCCCTTGGCGCCAGCCGGCTTCGCCTTGGCGATGGCATCGACGAACGCGCGGGCGTTGTCCAGCAGCTGGGCGGCCGAGAAGCTGGCCTTGCCGATGCCGGCATGGACGATACCGGCCTTCTCGACGCGGAACTGCACCTGACCGGCCTTGGCGGCGCGGACGGCTTCGGCCACGTTCGGGGTGACGGTGCCGAGCTTCGGGTTCGGCATCAGGCCGCGCGGGCCGAGCACCTTACCCAGACGGCCCACCAGGCCCATCATGTCCGGGGTGGCGATGCAGCGGTCGAAGTCGATCTGACCGGCCTGGATCTTGTCGGCCAGGTCGTCGGCACCGACGATGTCGGCACCGGCGGCCTGCGCCTCGGCGGCCTTGTCGGCCTTGGCGAACACCGCCACGCGGACGGTCTTGCCGGTGCCGTGCGGCAGCTCGACCACGCCGCGGACCATCTGGTCGGCGTGACGCGGGTCGACGCCCAGGTTCAGGGAGATCTCGATGGTCTCGTCGAACTTGGCGGTGGCGCCGGCCTTGGCCAGCTCGATCGCCTTGTCGAGATCATAGAGGGTGGTGGCGTTGACGCCCTGATAGGCGTTCTTCAGACGCTTGCCGATCTTCGCCATGTGTCTTACTCCACCACTTCCAGGCCCATGGACAGCGCCGAGCCGCGAATCATGGCCGAAGCCGATTCGACGGTCACGCAGTTCAGGTCCTTCATCTTCGCGTTCGCGATCTCAGCGATCTGGGCCATGGTCACCTTGCCGACCGTGCCCTTGCCGGGGGTCTGCGAGCCCTTGGAAAGGCCGGCGGCCTTCTTCAGGAAATAGCTGACCGGCGGGGTCTTGGTGACGAACGAGAAGGTGCGGTCCGAATAGGCCGTGATGACGACCGGAATCGGCATGCCCGGCTCAAGGTTCTGCGTCGAGGCGTTGAACGCCTTGCAGAATTCCATGATGTTCAGGCCGCGCTGACCGAGGGCGGGGCCCACCGGCGGCGACGGGTTGGCCTTGCCGGCCGGAATCTGCAACTTGATGAAACCGATAATCTTCTTCGCCATGATATCCTCTGTGTCACGCCTGCCGCATAGCGTCGGCAGGACTTTCTAGAGGGTCGTGGTCGGGCTCCCCAGGACTTCGGGGCCGCCTCCCACGAAAACGCCCGCGCCGCCGTCACGCGGACGGCGGTGCGGGAACCTGCATCGCGTCAGACCTTCTCGACCTGCGCGTATTCCAGTTCGACGGGCGTCGAGCGCCCGAAGATCGAGACCGAGACCTTGAGACGGGCCCGCTCCTCGTCGACCTCTTCCACCAGACCATTGAAGCTGGCGAAGGGACCGTCGGAGACCCGCACCTGCTCGCCGACCTCGAAGGTGACCGACGGCTTCGGCCGGTCGATGCCTTCCTGCACCTGCTTCATGATCCGCTCGGCCTCGCGCTCGGTGATCGGCGACGGCCGACCCTTGGCGCCCAGGAAGCCGGTGACCTTGGCGGTGCCGGTGACGAGGTGATAGGTCTCGTCGTTCATGTCCATCTTCAGCAGGACGTAGCCCGGGAAGAACTTGCGCTCCGCCTGGACCTTGGCGCCGCGGCGCACCTCGACGACCTCTTCGGTCGGAACGAGGACCTGCTCGAACTTGTCGGCCATGCCCTTCTGCTCCGCCTGTTCGCGGATCGACTGGGCGACCTTGTTCTCAAAGCCCGAGTAGACGTGCAGCACGTACCAGCGCGCGGCCATGCGAGATTATCCTCCAAGCCCGAAGATCGCCTGCACGCCCCAGGCGAGCAGCTGATCCACGATCAGGAAGAACAGCGCAGCCAGCGTCACCATGATGAAGACCATGACCGTGGAGAGAGTGGTCTCCTTGCGCGACGGCCAGGTGACCTTGCTCAACTCGGTACGGACCTGTCGGACGAACTGGCCCGGGGTGGTCTTAGCCATGCTGTTCCACGTCCAAATTCTAAAGCCGGATCGGAGACCGACCCGGCGGAAACCCTGCGGTCAGGGGACCCGACGCGCGCTATGTCCGGTAAGGAAGCCGCGCTCGCCAACCCGGGGAGGGCTGGCAGGGGTGGCAGGGATCGAACCCGCAACCCCCGGTTTTGGAGACCGGTGCTCTACCAATTGAGCTACACCCCTAGGGCCCCTTTGGCCGATGCCGTAAAACACCGACCAGCGGATCGACGAACCGAAGCTCGCCGGAGCCGGACGATATATACGGATCGCCCCGGCTTGACAAGTCCCAATCGCGCGGAGCCGTCAGACCCCGCGCGACCGGAGAACCACATTACTTCACGATCTTGGCGACGACGCCGGCACCGACGGTGCGGCCGCCTTCGCGAATGGCGAAGCGCAGACCTTCGTCCATGGCGATCGGGGCGATCAGCGACACGGTGATCGAGATGTTGTCACCCGGCATCACCATCTCGGTGCCTTCCGGCAGCGCGATGGTGCCGGTCACGTCGGTGGTGCGGAAGTAGAACT
>JAEWWF010000186.1 GCA_023396465.1 Pseudomonadota bacterium | reverse complement strand
GGCAGGAACAGCACGAAGGTGATGGCCAGCAGCGCCAGCCCCACCAGCCGGTCGGAGGGCCGCCGCAACAGGCGCAGCCAGGAGCGGCGGCCGATGCGCTCGATGGGGCGGACGATGGGCTTCAGTTTCACGACGCTGCGGCGCAGGGCGCGGCGGTCCACCGTCGCCACCGCCAGCCGCTGCGGCAGCCACAGGCGATCAAGCCCCACCACCATTTGGGTCGCCACCAGGAACACCGGCAGCGAGGTCGCCATGTTGAAGCCGAGCGGCAACGGGATCAGGTTCAGCAGCCCGAACACCAGCAGCGCCCAGCCGAAGGAGCGGTCCCCGAGTTCCTCCAGCATGGCGCCCACCGCCACCCGCTCGCCGGGGGCGCCGCAGCCGCCGCACCGAACCGCCGAGAGCAGATGCGGCAGCAGACGGCGGCGGGGTCGGGCGGAGTCGGCGGGTGTCATCGCGGTCCTTGGGGCAGTGGCGGGGCAGGGCGAAAGATCGGGCGTCGGCGGCGGTTCGGCAAGGGGCGCCGTCACAGGGTCAACGGGGGATGGGGGCGACGGCTGCCGCCGCTCACCGGCTTGTCACCCGTCGGTTATCGGCGGTCAGTAATCGTTGACGTCGCGCCGGCTGCTGCGGCCGCGCCGACGGGCGCCGAACAGGCGGCGGAACACCACGGTCGCCGCCGCCCACAGCACCATGATGACGACCGCCTGAAGGCGCCAGTCGCTCATGGTGTCGGGCGCGATCAGCAGCAGCAGGCCGATGGGGGCGATGGCGACCGCCAGCGCCAGCAACAGGAAGGAGCCGAGGAACAGGTCGAGAATGCCAACGGCGAAGGCGAGCGCGAACCAAAACCACGGCGACGAGCCATCGATGACGCCAGCCCACGCGCTCATGACCACGGACCTCTGGGCGGCGCGGGGGGAACGGCGGTGGCGTCCCCCATCTCCGTCGGGGCGGTCGCCGGGACAGCGGCCCCTGGTCCGTCGCCGGACCGGCCGCCCTCCAGCATCGCCGCGAAGCCGGCGAGGCCGGAGAACGATTGCCCCATGTCGGTCGGCAGCAGGATGAACTTGGCGTTGGCGGAGGCGGACACCTGCCCCAACGCCTCGATCTGGCGCTTGGCGACCTCGAAGCGGATGGCATCCATGCCGCCACGGGCGATGGCGCCAGCGATGGTTTCGGTGGCGAAGGCTTCCGCCTCGGCGGTCACCCGGCGGGCCTCGGCCTGGCGCTGGGCGGTGTAGAGTTCGGCGTCGGCGCGCAGTTCGGCGGCGCGTTTGTCACCCTCGGCGCGGGTGACGGCGGCGCGCCGCTCGCGTTCGGCATTGATCTGCAACTGCATGGCGCGGCGGGTGGAGTCGTCGACATTGACGTCGATGATCTCGCAGCGGGTGATCTCCACGCCCCAGCCCTGGGCGATTTCCTCCAGTTCCTTGCGCAAGGTGATGTTGAGCGAGTCGCGGTTGCTCTGCACCTCGTCGAATTCCACCGTGCCGATGTTGGAGCGCACGACGCCGGTGACGGCGGTGGCGATGGCGCCTTCCACGTCGCGGATGCGGTAGACGGTGTATTCCGGCGACGTCACCCGGAAGAAGATCGACATGGTGACGGAGATGGTCACGTTGTCGCGGGTGATGACATCCGACGGTCGCTCCGGCAGGCGGCGTTCCAGGATGTCCACCTTGTGCGCCACCCGGTCGAGGAAGGGCACGATGAGGTTGAGGCCGGCGTGCAGCACCCGCTGATAGCGGCCGAACCGCTCCACCACATAGGTCTGGCTCTGCGGCACGATCTTCACGCCGCTCCACAGGGTGACCGTGACCAGCACCACGAAGCCGATGATGACGTATTCAAACACGGCGGCTCTCCCTCCTGCCTAGTGTGCCCACATCACCACAGAACACTGGTCGATAGAAGGGCCGGTATCACCCGCCGCGCGGTTTGGTGCGGGCGGTGGGGGCGGCGGCGAGCGGATCGTCGGGCCACGGGTGCTTGGGGTAGCGGCCGCGCATCTCCGCCTTCACCGAGGGATAGGCCTCGCGCCAGAAGAACGGCAGGTCGCGGGTGACGGCCAGCGGACGTTGCGCCGGCGACAGCAGGTGGATGACCACCGCCACCCGGCCGCCGGCGATGCGCGGCGTCTCGCGGGCGCCAAACATCTCCTGCAACTTCACCGGCAACACCGGGTCGTCGCCGGAGTAGTCCAGCCGGTGGCGGTTGCCCGACGGCACCGGCAGGTGAGTCGGCGCCTCGGCCTCCAGGCGGCGGCGCATTTCCCACGGCAGCAGGCTTTCCAGCGCCGCCATCAGGTCGATGCGGCGGAAATGGGCGCGGCGGGTGATGCCGGAAAGATAAGGCGCGAGCCAGGTTTCCAGCCCCGCCAGCAGGGCGTCGTCGGAGACGTCGGGCCAGCCTTCCGCCGCCCCCTCCACCTGGTGGAGGAACCGCAGGCGGGCGCGGTAGCCCTCGGTTTCCGGCGTCCACGGCAGGGCGTGCAGGCCGATCTGGCGGATGCCCTCGCACACCGCCTCGGCGGTGCGGTCGGCGGGCAGGGCGGACAGCGGCTCGTCCTTCAGCACCAGGGCGCCCAGGCGACGCTGGCGGCGGGCGGCGACGGCCTCATCGCGGGCGTCCCAGACAACAAAGGTGCCGGCGACGATCTCCGGCCCGAAGGCGTCCTCGATCTCCGCCACCGACAGCGGCGCGGCCAGCCAGATGCGGGCCTGCGCCGCCTTGCCGGCATCGACGTCGGCCACCGCCAGCCAGTCGGCGGCGGCGAGGCCGTCGCCGTCGGGCAGGAC
>JAEWWF010000124.1 GCA_023396465.1 Pseudomonadota bacterium | reverse complement strand
CGCCTGACCCCGGCGCAGATCGTCAACGCGGCGCTGGAGGAAGGCGTGCACGTGGTCGGCCTGTCGATCCTGTCGGGCAGCCATGTGACGCTGGTGACCGACGTGATGGACCGCATGCGCGCCGCCGGCCTCTCCGCCGTGCCGGTGGTGGTGGGCGGCATCATCCCGCCCGAGGACGAACAGACCCTGAAGGCGGCGGGCGTGGCCCGCGTCTACACGCCGAAGGACTACGACCTGACCCGCATCATGGCCGACATCGTCGCCCTGGTGGACCAGGAGACCAAGCGGGCGGCCTGACCCCGGCCGGCCATGGGAGGTCTGTGACCATGCAAACGGCGGGAGGGGATGCCCCCTCCCGCCGGTCTGGTCGCCCCTGCCCCCTTGAACGATCCCTCGTCAGGCGCCGGCAGCGTCCGGCGCCGGCACCGCCACATCCAGCAGCGGCGCGTATTGCTGCGCTCCGAAAATGTCCGGGTCGCCGGGGCTGCCGCTCGGGCGGTCGCGGTAGATAGTGAACTTGATGGCGTTGCCCGGCGGAAACTCGACGAAGTCGGAGATGCGCGCCTCGGGGATGCCGTAGAGGGCCGCCATGGTCGCCCGCGTCAGCACGCCCGAGCGACAGACGTGCTCGAAGGTGGCGCGCTCGCGGAAGATAATGTCGAAGGTGATCTTGTCGACGCCGGCGTTCTTCGACCGGATGGTCTTGGCAAGCGCCGACAGCGGCACGGTGGTCTGGCTGGTCATGGTCACGGGCTCCGGTCAGGCGCCGATGTCGGCGGTGTGCAGGGGGAACAGCTCCAGCGGGTCGTCCACCGCCATGGTGTGGTTGAGCGTCCAGCGGTAGGCGGGGCTGGCCGGCATCACCTCGTCGAGCACAAAGGAGACCGAGCCGGCGGTTCCCTTCACGTCCGGCAGGCGGGCGTAGAACATCTGCCGGGTGCCGATGATGGTCAGTTCCTCGGCCATCTCCTTGGTCGGCGCGACGCCCTGCACCACCACGCACAGCTCGTGGCCCGGCGTGGAGCGCAGGGGCTCCAGCGGCCCCATGACGCCGTCGCGGCCGAAGACGTTGTAATAAAGCTCCCACCCGTCCGGCCCGAACCGATCGGCGGCGGCCCGGCGGGCCCAGGCGATCACCTCGTCGACGTTCTGGATGGTGTAGGGATCGCGGATGCCGGCGAGGCCGACATAGCGTTCACCCAGCTTGCCCGCCCCTTCCAGCTTCACCCGCACCTGATCGGCCGGCGAGAAGCGGGCGCCGGTGATGCGGGTGGTCTTGTCGCTGATCTGGTCATAGTGGCACTCGCGCATGTCCAGCATGCCGCCCGCCACGTATTCGTAATAGGGGTTGGACCGCTCGTACATGGCGTGGCCGGCAACCGAGGCCGGGGTACAGCGCTGGCCGGGGTGCATGGCCGTCACCTCCACCGCGTCCTGGGTGATCTCGCCCATCACCGTCTCCTTGCCGCCGTAGGGTTCGGCGCAGAAGGAAGCGCATTCCAGCACTTTGCCAAGATAGTAGGCTTGATCGGCCGGGAAGCCGTGGAACAGCGCCGGGGCGGCGAAAACGGCACTGTCCGACGACCGGCCGCCGATGATGACATCGCAGCCCTTCTCCAGCAGCGCCATGAACGGGTGGACGCCGGCCATGGCGACGATCCGGTCGGTGGCGTCGAGCTCCGCTTCCGTCAACGCCGGGCGCTCGTCGAGGCCCTCGATGGTGGAACCGGCGCGGATCTTCGCCCGCACGGTTTCCTTGTCCACCTCGGAATAGAACCAGCCGAGGCGGAACGGCGGCAGGGCGTGCTTCTTCGCCAGGGCACGGATGATCTCGACATAGAGGTCGACGCGGCTGTTGGAGCCGGTGTCGCCGGACGAGCCGATGATCATGGGCACGCCCAGTTCGCGCGAGGCCAGCAGCATCTGTTCCAGGTCGTGCTCCTGCCAGCCGCGCGGGCTGGCGCAGGTGTCGGCGCCGAGCGGCACCGGACCGACGTCGTCGGAGCCGCTGTCGGCGGCGATGTAGTCGGGCTTCGCCGCCACGCCGAGCCGGAAGCTGTCCACCTTCAGCGGCGCGAAACCGAGATGCCCGTTCGGGCAGATGATCTTCAGCGACTTCATGGTCCTCACCTTGTCTGCCTGTCTTGGCCGGCACGACCGGATGCCGGCGCAGCTTCCAGGCCTGACAGCACGCCGCGTGCCAGTTCCGGGCGGCGAGGAAAACAGCACAAACACAGGGCCTCGGGCATAGGCGAGCGACGCATCGGCAGGACCGCGCTCCCGCCCGTGGGAGAGCCGCGCAGACCTGCGCGAAAATCGCGCGTCAGCGGATGTCGAGCTTCAGCACGTAGTGCCGCAGGGCGTGGCGCGACAGGCCGAGCAGCCCGGCCGCCTCGGTCTGGTTGCCGCCGGCGCGGGCCAGAGCATCGCGGATCAGGGCTTCCTGGAAATGGTTGGTGGCGGCGTGGAAATCGTTCCAGTCGGCGCAGGTGGCGGGAACAGCCGTCGTGGCAGCGCCGCCGGAGGCTGTGGTGGCGGAGGCGACGGCCGCAGGGGCCGGCGCCACCGTCTGCATCAACGCCACTTCCGCCCGCGTCACGCCATCCACCGCATGGGCCGGCAGCAGGCCGACATCGCGCAGGATGCGCGCCGGCAGGTGGTCGAGGCGAATGCGGTCCTCGTCCTCCAGGATGAAAATGCGTTCGAGCAGGTTTTCCAGTTCGCGCACGTTGCCCGGCCAGCGGTAGCGACGAAAGACGTCGGCCGCGGCGTCCTCCATGCCGGCGATGCGGCGGTCATAGCGGGCGTTGAACTTGCGCATGAAGTATTCCGCCAGCAGCAGCACGTCGTCGCCCCGCTCGCGCAGGGGCGGAATGTTGATGCTGACCACCTGGAGGCGGTAGTAAAGGTCTTCGCGGAAGCGGCCTTCCGCCACCTCCGCCAGCAGGATGCGGTTGGTGGCGGCGATGAAGCGGACGTCGACGCCAATCGGCGTCACCGCCCCGACGCGGCGGAACTGCTGGGTGTCGAGCAGGCTGAGCAGCTTGGTCTGCTGCGTCGGCTCCATCTCGCGGATTTCATCGAGGAACAGGGAGCCGCCGTGGGCGGCCTCCACCAGACCGGCCTTCTTCTGCGCCGCGCCGGTGAAGGCGCCGCGTTCGTGGCCGAACAGTTCCGACTCCATCAGGCTGGCGGGAATGGCGGCGCAGTTGACGTCGACGAAGGGGCCGCTGGCGCGCGCCGACTGCTGGTGCAGCATGCGCGCCACCAGTCCCTTGCCGGTGCCGGTCTCGCCGTAGATGAGCACGGTCCGCGCCGGGCTGCGTCCGACCTTGGCGATCAGATCCCGCACCGCGCGGACCGAGGGATGATCGCCGACCAGATCGCCGTATGCCGCCATGCCGCCGCCCGTCATGAACCCCTGCCGGGTCCGCAGCGGGCCGGTGTCAGAGTGTGTGGCACTCCCATCCCGTCACCTCCGGCGGACTGTCCCGAAAATACAACCGCCTCGCCGCCGTTTCAAACAGCACCGTCGAAATGGTGCGGGAGTCGCCGTCCTGGCCGTCGCGGAACAG
Source organism: Pseudomonadota bacterium (assembly GCA_023396465.1). Classification (GTDB taxonomy): domain Bacteria; phylum Pseudomonadota; class Alphaproteobacteria; order Rhodospirillales; family Rhodospirillaceae; genus Caenispirillum. Next base: position 2,591 of record JAEWWF010000124.1, on the reverse strand, counting down.
CCCCTGGCCATCGGGCGGCGCCTCGGCGTCGCGGCTGCCCATCAGGCGTTCCGCGAAGGCCGGCGGATCGGTCATCGGCCGGCCGTCGGCGAAGGCGGCGGTGATGGTCGCAAGGCGCTGGCGGGTGCTACGGCCCATGGGTTCGCCCGGACGCTCGATCAGGCGGTCGGCCAGCGCCGGGGCCAGATGATGGTTGGTGCGCGCCAGCCATGGCCGCTCCGCCGCCCGCTCGACATGCTGATGGACGAAGCCGAGTTCCACCGCCGCCATGGCCCCCGCCGCATCGGCGAGGACGAGGCAGCCGCCGCCGGCATGCGGCACCTGCCCGATCAGCGCCAGCGCCTGCCCGACGTCGGCGCAGCGGGCGAGAATCTCGGTCATCAGCAGGTAACGGCTGAGCCCCGGCCCGTGGTCGGCGGTCGGCACCTGGCTGTCCACCAAGGCAAGGCCAGCGGTGTTGATACCGCTGGAGAAGGCCCCCGGCGCCCCCAGGCTCCCGACGCAGAGCATGGGGCCCTGGGCGATGTCCGGCCCATCGTGGCGGAACACCTGCTGCAACACCGCATGGTCGCCGCCGTAATCGCGGTTCTTGGCGACCCAGGCGCGGCCGGCGCTGTCGCGGGCGGCCCAGGTGGAACAGCCGTCGGCCTCGATCTCATCCACCTTGGCGGTGTCGAGCAGCACCGGCATGTGCAGGAAGGTCATGAGGGTGCCGTAAGGAATGTCGAACCCGGCGGCGATGCCGCGCACTTCCGCGCACGACATGGGAGCAAGGTGCTCCGCCGCCTGGATGCAGCGGTGCAGCAGGGTGGCGAACCGTTCCTCGCTCAGCAGGTCGTGCCCCGCCGCCACCCGATCGAGCACCGCCGTGCGTACCCGCTCGGCGAGATCGGGCCGGCCGGTGGCCTGAGCACGGCCGCGCGCTTCGGCGGAGCCGGAGAGAAGGATAGGCGCGCTCATGCCGGCACCTGTTCGGTCTGAGGTTGGGCAATCAGGTGGCAGGCCGCCATGTGCCCCTGCGGATCCGTGCTCGGCACCGGCGGCACGCGGCGGCAGATGTCCATGGCATGCGGGCAGCGGGTGTGGAACTTGCAGCCCGGCGGTGGGTTCAGCGGGCTCGGCAGGTCGCCGGTCAGCTTGATGCGCTGGTGCTTGCCCGGCTCGTCCACATGTGGCGCGGCCGACAGCAGCGCCTGGGTATAGGGGTGGCGCGGGTCGGTGAGGATGTCGCGGGTGCGGCCCGTCTCCACCACCTCGCCCAGGTACATCACCGCCACCCGGTCGGCGACGTAGCCGATGACGGCGATGTCGTGGCTGATGAACATGTAAGTCAGACCCAGTTCCTTCTTCAGATCGGCCAGCAGCTGGATGATCTGCGCCTGGATCGACACGTCGAGCGCCGACACCGGCTCGTCGCACACCACGAAGTCGGGCTTGAGAATCAGCGCCCGCGCGATGCCGATGCGCTGCCGCTGGCCGCCCGAGAACTGGTGCGGGAAACGGTCGAGGTGGGCGGTTTTCAAGCCGACGTTCTCGATCATCGAGGCCGCCATGTCGCGCGCCTGCCGGCCCTTGGCGATGCCGTGCAGGTTGAGCGGCATGGTCAGGATGTCGGCCACCGTCTTGCGCGGGTTGAGGCTGGCGTAAGGGTCCTGGAAGATGATTTGCATGCGCCGCCGCATGCGGGTCATGGCGTCGCGCGGCAGGCCGGTGACGTCGGTGCCGTCGAAGCGGATGGTGCCCGACGTCGGTTCATGCAGCCGCAGGATGGCGCGCCCGAGGGTGGACTTGCCGCAACCGCTCTCGCCGATGACGCCGAGGGTCTCGCCGCGCCCGATGTCCAGGCTGACGCCGTTGACGGCGCGGACCAGGAAGCCGGGATGGCCGGTGATGCGGCCCCACAGGCCACGGCGGCTGTCGTAATGCTTCACCAGATCGCGCACGCCGAGCAATGGCGGCGGCGGGGCGGCGGGGGAGTTCGTCATGGTCATGCGTCGGTCTCCGCGCCGGCGAGGATGCAGCGGGCGGTGCGGCCGGGGCCGGCGTCCCGCATGGCGATGTCGGTCAGGCACTCGGCCCTGTGCTTCGGGCAGCGGCCGTGGAAGCGGCACTGCGGCGGCAGGTCGATCAGTTCCGGCACCTGCCCCTGGATGGGGCGGATGGGGCGCGACAGGTCCGACAGGCGCGGGATGGAGGCGAGCAACCCCTCGGTGTAGGGGTGCCGCGGCGCCCGGATGACCTCGGCGGTGGGGCCGGTTTCGACGATCTGGCCGGCATACATCACCACCACGCGGTCGCAATGCTCCGCCACCACGCCCAGGTCGTGGGTGATGAGCACGACACTCATGCCGAGGCGGGCGCGGATGTCGGCGATGAGTTCCAGCACCTGCGCCTGGATGGTGACGTCGAGCGCCGTCGTCGGCTCGTCGGCGATGAGCAGGCGCGGGCGGCAGGCCAGGGCGATGGCGATCATGATGCGCTGGCGCATGCCGCCGCTGAACTGGTGCGGGTACTCGGTCAAACGGCTGGCTGGCGAGGGGATGCCGACCAGATCGAGCATCTCCACCGCCCGCCGCCTGGCCTCGGCCCGG
>JAEWWF010000369.1 GCA_023396465.1 Pseudomonadota bacterium | reverse complement strand
GACGTGGTGTTCTCCCGCCTCGGCCTGCACACCCTGCCCGACAAGGAACTGACCATCGAGCAGATGGCCATCGGCCTCAAGCCGTCCGGCCAGATGCTGCTGATCGAGTTCATGCCGGGTGAGAAGGCCGATCCGGCGGTGCTGGACGCCTGGGCGGCGGCGGAGCCGCAGACGCCCTATCTGGTATCCGGCCCGCGCATGGCGGAACTGATCCGCAGTCACGATCTCGACCTGCGGGTGGTGCAGGATCTCAGCGCCGACTACCGCAAGCTGGTGATGATGGGCTTCGCCAAGTTCCTCGCCACGCTCAGCCGCAAGGAAATCGAGGCCGACCGCGAAATGGGTCGGGCGCTGCTGAAGGAAGCCGAGATGTGGATGCGCCGCCTGGCGCTCATCGACGCCGGGGTGCTGCGCGTCGTCCGCTTCCACGCCATCGCCCCCGCCACCAAACGCCGCAAGAAACTGCCGGTGGTGGAGTAAACGTCCGCCCCGCGACGGTCGGACTCGCGCGGGGTAGCGAAACGGCGAGACAAAGCCACGCGACCGGTGGAAAAGGCTGTGAAAAAGCCTGATTCCGGCGTTGACAGCCCCCCACCCGCCCCGTATGTTGCGGCCTCTTCACCGAACAGGGTTTTTCGAGGGACAGGTCATGAAGGTCCGCAACTCTCTGAAGTCGGCCAAGACCCGCGACAAGAACTGCCGCATCGTGCGTCGCAAGGGCCGCGTTTACGTGATCAACAAGAAGAATCCGCGCTTCAAGGCCCGTCAGGGCTGAGGACGCGATCCGGGTAGCCCTTGGGCTGCCAGCGGATGGCGCCCTGGGCAGTCAGGGCGCGTTCTTCGCGAAGACCACACGAAAAAGCCGCGCAGGCAATGCGCGGCTTTTTCGTTTTGTTTGCCCTCAGCCGCTACAGCAAGCCGGCGACCAACCGCTCCGCCAACTCCCAGCGTCCATGACCGCTGGCGCTGTTGATATGGCCGGCGTGACCAGCATCAAGCAACGGCGCCCCCCAGGCAGCGGCCACCGCCTCGGCCCGCGCGAATGTCATGTAAGGATCGTTCCGGCTGGCCACGACGGTGGCGGGGAACGGCAGCCGGTGCTCCGGCACCGGCGCGAATCCCCAGGTTTCGGCAGGAGCGCGGGTCTGGTCGCCGATGTCGGGTGGCGCCACCAGCAGAGCCCCGCGCACCGCCGCGACGCTGCCCTCGCGACTCCAGTGGGCGATGGCGATGCACCCCAGGCTGTGGCCAACCAGCACCACCGGCCCCTGCCCGGCCCGATCTGCCGCCTCCTGCACCGCCTTTTCCAGCGTCCGCACCCAGTCGGCAAGATCCGGCCGATCCCACTCGGTCATCTCCACCCGGCGGGCCGCTGGCAAACGCGCTTGCAGATGAGTTTGCCAATGATCGGGGCCGGAGTTACCGAGTCCCGGCACGATGAGAACGGTGGTCATGGCCTGCTCCCTGTCGGCGTTGCTGGCAGCGACGGTTGCAGAACGTCGGACGCGGCGCAAGGGTCGCTTGCCTTCGCCACTTACAGGAAATCCGTTTGACCAACAGGAAATAGGGGCTGGGCGACACGCCGCCATCCGCGTTAGCCTCGGCGGCAAGACCGGCCCGCGAGCCGGATCACCGAACAGGGAGACGACCCGTCCCATGCCCACCCTTAGCGAAGTGCTGCTGACCGCGCTGAAGGACCACGGCGCGCGCGAGATATTCGGCATTCCCGGCGATTTCGCCCTGCCCTTCTTCCGCTATATCGAAAGCACCGGCATCCTGCCGCTGCATTGCCTGAGCCACGAACCCAGCGTCGGCTTCGCCGCCGACGCCGCCGCCCGCATACACAAGGGCCTGGGCGTCGCCTGCGTCACCTATGGCGCCGGGGCGCTCAACATGGTCAATCCGGTGGCCGGCGCCTATTCCGAGAAGTCGCCGCTGGTGGTCATTTCCGGCGCCCCCGGCAAGGGCGAGAAAGGGCGCGGCCTGCTGCTGCACCACCAGGCCAAGACCATCGAAAGCCAGTTCCGCGTCTACCAGGAAATCACCTGCGCCCAGGCGGTGCTGGACGACGCCCGCACCGCCCCGCGCGAGATCGCCCGCGTGCTGCGTGCCTGCCTGGACGAAAGCCGTCCGGTCTATATCGAAATCCCCCGCGACATGGTGGCCGAGCCCTGCGAGCCGGTGCAGCCACTGCCGCCGCGCCGGGGCGACCCCGACGCCGCGAAGGCCTGCGCCGCCGAAGTGCTGGCCCGCCTGAAAGCCGCCAAGGCGCCGGCCCTGCTGATCGGCGTCGAGGTGCGGCGCCACGACATCGAGGCGCAGGTGGCGGAGTTGGCCCGGCGCCTGAACATCCCCGTCGCCACCACCTTCATGGGCCGCGGCCTGCTGGCCGACTCCGACGCGCCGCTGGTGGGCGTCTACATGGGGCTCGCCGGCAAGCCCGACGTGCGCGAGATCATCGAGGAGTCGGACGGGTTGCTCATGCTCGGCGCCATCCTGTCGGACACCAACTTCGGCGTCTCCGGCCGTCGCATCGACCTGCGCAGCGCCATGCTGGCGGCCGACGGCGAGGTCAGCCTCGGCTATCACAAGTATCCCAACCTGCCGCTGGCCGACGTGGTGGCGGAACTGCTGGTGCAGGCCGAGGCGCCGCCCGCCGCCGCCGGCGGACGCAAGCCAGAGCCGCAGTTGTGCCCGACCGGTCTCGTCGCCGACGACGCCGCCGTCGGCCCCATGGACATCGCGCGGGCGGTCAACGACCTGTTCACCAGCCACGGCCCCATGCCCATCGCGTCGGACATGGGCGACTGCCTGTTCACCGCCATGGACATCGTCAACACCGCCCTGGTGGCGCCCGGCTACTACGCCACCATGGGCTTCGGCGTGCCGGCCGGCATCGGTCTGGCGGCGGCGACCGGGCGGCGGCCGCTGATCCTGGTCGGCGACGGCGCCTTCCAGATGACCGGCTGGGAACTGGGCAACTGCGCCGCCAACGGCTGGGCGCCCATCGTGATGGTGTTCAACAACGCCAGTTGGGAAATGCTGCGCACCTTCCAGCCGGAAGGCAGCTACAACAACCTCGCCGAATGGAAGTTCGCCGCCATCGCCGAGGCCCTGGGCGGCGCCGGCCATCGGGTGACGTCGCGGGCGGCGCTGAAGCAGGCCCTGGATGCCGCCGTCGCCGACGAGGGCCGCTTCCACCTGATCGAGGTGATGCTGGAACGCGGCGCCATCTCCGACACGCTCGCCCGCTTCGTCGCCACCATCAAGGGCACCAACCAGCCGCCGCGCGGTACCTGAAAACAAGCGCCACTGGCACCGCCTCCCGCAAGGGTGATTTGGCGCCGGTGGCGGCCTGACTGTATCCAAGGTGGAAACAACTCTGTTCCAACGACGGCGTTTATCGCCGGAAGCCCACCGACTATGGTGATCTCACGTAAACGCACCCGCTTTCGGAGATCACCGCCATGACCCTGCTGCACATCGATTCGAGCCCGCTTGCCACCGCCTCGGCCTCCCGTCAGCTGACCGCCGCCATCGTCGCGGCGGCCCTGGCCGCGAAGCCCGGCCTGTCGGTGGTTCATCGCGATCTGGCGGCGGCTCCGCCGGCTCACCTCGGCGCCGATGCCCTGGCGCCGCGCCTGCTGCCCGCCGATCAGCTGACCCCGGCCCAGCAGGCCGAACTGGCGGTGACCGAGGAATTGCTGGAAGAGTTCCTGGCCGCCGAGATCATTGTCGTCGGCGCCCCCATGTACAACTTCTCGATCCCCAGCCAGTTGAAGGCGTGGATCGACCGCATCGCCGCCGCCGGCCGCACCTTCAAGTACACCGAGAACGGCCCGGTCGGCCTCAGCAGCGGCAAGACGGTGATCGTCGCCTCCACCCGCGGCGGCCTTTACAGCGAAGGCCCCGCCAGCGCCATGGACCATCAGGAAGCCTACCTGAAGACCGTGTTCGGCTTCCTCGGCATCACCGACGTGCGCTTCGTGCGCGCCGAGCGTCTGAGCATGGGCGCCGAGCCCCGCAGCCAGGCCATGGACGCCGCCCTGGCCGGAATCGGTGCGGTGCTGACCCAGGACGTCGCCGCTTAACACACGACATCCGCTCCGTCTCTCCCCTCAGTCCGGCCAAGGCCGGCGGCGGTCGCCCCCAGGCACCGCCGCCGGCCTCGCCGTATGGGGTCAGGGGTGCAGCGCCTCGTATCTGGCCCGCAACTGCCCCTGGCTTTCCATGTGCGCCGGATCTTCATGGATACAGTCAGCGGGACACACGGCGACGCATTCCGGCGAGTCGTGAGCACCGACGCATTCCGTGCAGCGCGCCGGATCGATCTGAAAATAGAAGTCGCCCATGGAGATCGCTGCGTTGGGGCAGACGGGCTCGCAGGCGGCGCACGCCGTGCAGTCGTCGGTAATCAGCATGGCCATGACAGCTCTTCGCCTCTTTCCTGGGGCGCCGCCCGCGCCCCGGCAGAGTTACGAGGCGAGCAGCAGGCGCCGCTTTTCCATCAGCCGCGCCCGATCCTCATGGAATTCGGGGTGCGGCACCACGCATTCGGTCGGACACAGCGCGGCGCACTGCGGTTCGTCGAATTCGCCCACGCACTCGGTACACTTCGTCGGGTCGATCTTGTAGGCGGTCCCGTCGAAGCCAATCGCCATGTTCGGGCAGTCGTCGACGCATCCGCTGCAACCGATGCAGTTCTCGCCGATCATCATCGCCATGTTAGCCACCTCCGCACACGCCCGGCATTGACAATTCGCAGAAAAACAAGGGTTTTTCGGGCGCTCCCACGGGCAGACTATATACTCTGCGGGCCGTGCTGGCGTTAGTGCTTTCGGTATAAAACCGGGTCGGAATGCCTCCCCGGCAAGGTCGTTTTTTGGTCGACTGTCGGCAGATTGACCCGAGGATGTGGGTGCAGTGCAAAATCACTCTTTCATCCCGACGGCGTTTACGGTTATATGGGGATCAGGCGCCAGGAATGGCTGTGCCGGTAGCCCCCAGACCGATGCACCACGAAGGCCCCGCCCGCGCCGCCCGCACTGTGTTGCCGGCGGCGGGAGTGGGTGACACTTCACGCCCGGACGCCCTTGAGAACGCAGACTGATGGGGATCACCTCGATGGCCTTGAATTCCGTCTCTATCGCCCTGACCGGCAGCGGCGGCGCCGGTGTCATGACGTCCGGCCAGGTGCTCGTCGATGCCGCCGCGAAGGCTGGCTGGTACGGCCTGATGGCGCGCTCGCTCGGCCCGCAGATCCGTGGCGGTGAATCCGCCGCACTGCTGCGGTTGTCGCCCTCGCCCGTGCAGTCCATGGATGACTGCTACGACCTGATGCTGGCGGTGGACTGGGGGAACATCGAACGCTTCGCGTCCGAAATCCCGCTGACCGCCAAGTCGATCATCATCACCGATCCGGAACAGGGTGACGTGCCGGCGATCATGCTGGCGAAGAACCCGATCATCGTGCCGATCCCGCTGAAGGAGATCGCCGCCAGCGTGCCCCAGGGCCGCGTCAACATGGTGGCGCTCGGCATCGTGGCGGCGCTGGCCGGCGTGCCGGAGGAATTCTGCATCGAGGTGCTGGCCGCCGCCCTGAAGAAGAAGGGGCCGGAGGCGCTGGAAACCTCCATCGCCGCCATGCGCGCCGGTGCCGCCCATGCCGATAAGGTGCAGGGCGTGCCCAAGCTGGACGCGGCGGTGAAGACCGACAAGGAACGCTGGTCGATCACCGGCAACGAGGCCACCGGTCTCGGCGCCCTGCGCGGCGGCGTGCGGTACGTGGCCGCCTACCCCATCACCCCGGCGACGGAAGTGCTGGAATACATGGCGCCGCAGTTGCCCAAGCTGGGCGGTTGCCTGGTGCAGGCGGAAGACGAACTGGCCTCCATCAATATGGTCATCGGCGGCAGCTTCGGCGGCGTCCCGGCACTGACCTCCACCTCCGGCCCCGGACTGGCGCTGATGACGGAAGCCCTCGGCCTCGCCGTCGCTTCGGAAACGCCGCTGGTGGTCGTCAACGTGCAGCGCGGCGGTCCCTCCACCGGCATCCCGACCAAGTCGGAACAGTCGGACCTCAACATCGCCGTCTATGGCCTGCATGGCGATGCGCCGCACATCGTGACGGCGCCGACCTCCATCGCCGACTGCCTGTTCACGGCGCAGTGGACCGTCCATCTGGCCGAAGCCATGCAGGCGCCGGCCATCCTGCTGAGTGACCAGGCCATGGGCCAGGCCCGCGCCATCATCGACCGCCCGGCCGACATGGCCTTCATCGGCCAGCGCCTGACACCGGCGATGACCGGCGGTGCCATCGACGAAGGCTACCTGCGCTACAAGGTGACCGCCGACGGCGTCTCGCCCATGGCCATCCCCGGCATGAAGGGCGGCGAGTACACCGCCGACGGCCTGGAGCACAGCCCGCGCGGCACGCCGTCCACCCAGGCACAGCACCACCAGGAACAGCTCGACAAGCGCGAGCGCAAGATCACCGGCTTCGACTACGGCAACCACTGGGCCGACATCGAAGGCGAGGGTGAGATCGCGGTCATCACCTGGGGTTCGGTGACCGAGCAGGTGCGCGAGGGCATCGCCCGCGTCGCCGAAGCCGGCGGCCCCAAGGTGAAGCTGATCTCCCTGCGCCTGATCGCCCCGGCCCTGCCGGAGAAGATGGCGGCGGTGCTGGCCGGCGGCTCCAAGGTGCTGGTGGTCGAACAGTGCCACGGCAAGCAGTTCACCAAGTACCTGAAGGCCAGCTATGGCCTGCCGCCGGTGGTGCAGACCCTCAGCCGCCCCGGCCCGCTCGCCATCCGCCCGTATGAGGTCGTCGCCGCGCTCGATGCGCTGGCCGCGGCGTCCGCCTGAGACCGGAGGACAGACCCATGAACATCCAGGCTCCGATCAAGACGGAACTGACGTTTGCCGATTACAAGTCCGACCTGAAGCCGGTGTGGTGCCCGGGTTGCGGCGACTATTCGGTGCTGTCGGCCATCACCAAGGCGCTGGCGACGCTCCAACTGCCGCGCGAGAACACGGCGCTGATTTCCGGCATCGGCTGCTCGTCGCGCATTCCAGCCTATACCTCGGTCTATGGCTTCCACACCATCCACGGCCGCGCCCTGCCGGTGGCGACCGGTCTGAAGACCGCCCGCCCCGACCTGACGGTGCTGGTCGCCGGCGGTGACGGCGACGGCTTCTCCATCGGCGGCAACCACTTCCTGCACGCCTGCCGCCGCAACGTCGACCTGACCTACATCGTCATGGACAACTCGGTCTACGGCATGACCAAGGGCCAGGCGTCGCCGACCACGGAAAGCGACTGGACCGGATCGAAGCTGACCCCGGAAGGCCCCGGCGTCGCCGAGTTCCAGCCGCTGGAAATCGCCCTGTCGGCCGGTGCGAACTTCATCGCCCGCGGTTTCTCCGGCAAGCCGAACGAGCTGGTGAAGCTGATCTGCGAGGGCATCAATCACCCCGGCTTCTCGCTCATCCATGTGCTCAGCCCGTGCATCACCTTCCGTCCGGAGCAGCGCGAGTACAAGAGCATGGTCCACGACGGCTTCGGCGGCTTCGGCTTCGACGACGGCACGCCGGATCGCCGCGAGGCCTTCCGCCGCCTGATGGAAGACGACGGCTACAGTTGCGGCGTGCTGTTCAAGGGCAACACGCCGGCCTTCAAGGCGACGACCGCCGCCCCCGCCACGCTCGCCGACATGGAAAGGAAGTTCGCCCTATGACCGGGTTCAAGGACATGACCGGCGTGCCCGAATTCCTGGCGCACGCCATCACCCTGGAGCAGGAAGCCGCCGTTCGCTTCGACGAATTGGCCGACATGCTGGAGGTTCACAACAACCACAAGGGCGTGGTGGAGCTGTTCCGCAAGATGGCCCACTTCTCCCGCCTGCATCTGGCGGAAGCCAAGGATCAAGCGGAAGGGATCGACCTCCCCAAGCTGGCGCCGTGGGAGTTCAAGTGGCCGGGCGAGGAAAGCCCCGAGTCCGGCGCCATCGAGGACGCCCATTACCTGATGACACCGCATCACGCACTGACGCTGGCACTGGCCAGCGAGACTCGCGGGTTCGACTTCTATCAGGCGCTGGCCGACAAATCCGCCGACCCCGAGGTCCGCGGCAAGGCACAGGAATTCGCCGACGAGGAAGCCGACCACGTCGCCACCCTGAAGGAGTGGCTGGAGCGGTACCCCACCCCGGAGGCCGCCTGGGCCGAGGACATGGACCCGCCGGTCTCGGTGGACTGAGGCGGAGACATCGCCGGTCGCCCCTTCTCTCGCGGGGTGGCAGGCCGAACGCGCGAACGGCACGGGGTCGCCCCCGTGCCGTTCGACGTTTTTCTGGCAGCGGTTTTCTGGCAGCGGCGATGCTCCAGCACCGCGTCGTCCTCAACGCTCCCGCCGGTTGGACGCCTGGGCACCAAGGGCGGCGGTGACTCCCGCCAGGAGCACCTTCCGCAGCGCGGCGCTACGGCCGATGACGAAGCCGGTGGCGACCGCCGCCGCGATGGCCGTTTCCGGGTGCCGCCGCAGATGGTCATAGGCGACAAGGCCGGCATCCTGCCCCTTGGCGAGCAATTGGCCGACCGGATCGGCACCAAAGGCGTGCCCCTCCCGTGCCTGCCCCGCCGCCAAACCGGCCCCGGCGCCGATCGCCGCGCCATGGGAGGACGAGGACGAGGAGGACGGCGCCGGGCGTCCGCTCTCGCGGCCCTTGCCCCCGCCGCCCAGCATCAGCACGATCCCCCCGATCACCAGCAGCCCGGCGGCGACACTGCCCATCGCCGCCCAGTCCCGCATGAAGGTGGCAAGCCACAGGTATAGCGCCAGGGTGGCATAGATAAGGGCGATCAGCAGAAGCACGCCGGCCACCGCCTTGATGGCGATGCGCACGGCAGCCTCGACGGCTGCTTCCTGCGCATTGTGAACGGCAACCCTGGCCCGTTCGCGCAAGGCCAGCAGGGCCACCATTTTGGCAATCATACGGGTTTATCCTCCAACCGCCACTTACGAGCGCCCGAGATCGAGCAGCTTGCCAAGGGCGATACCGACGCCGAAGGCGATGAGCAGGCTGGTGAGGGGATTGCGGCCCACCTGGGTGCCGACCGCTTCCTGGGCGTCGTGGGCGTAATGACGAGCCTGACCGTACATATGGCGCATCTGGCGGGCGGACTTGCGGCGCCAGATATCGGCGCGGTCCCCGGCCTCCGCTCCCATGTCGGCAAGCTGGCCACGCAGGTCTTCGATCTGGCTGCGCAGGCGGTCGATCTCCACGCGATCGGACATTGGGCGTCTCCGTCGGCTGAAAATGGCGTGAGTGGCGAGAGGAACCTTTCGCCGATGAACGCCGCACGCGCATAACCCGTTGCGCCGCGCCCTCAACCGGCGGAAATCGGCCCGTCCGGCGGCAGCATGACCCAGATGGCGACGGTGAGCGAGGCGGCGTAGCCGACCCATACCGCGTAGGGCAGCATCAGCAGCGCCGCCACCCGCGAATGCGGCAGGAAAGCCCGCGCCGTCGCCACCACCAGCAGGAGCAGCAGCAGGTTATCCACCGCCGCCCAACCCACCTGACGCAAACCAAAGAACAGCACCGACCACAGAACGTTGACCCCCAGCTGAACAAAGAACAGCGTCAGCGCCAGACGGGCGTTGGCCACCCGCCCGCCGGCGTGGCGCCACACCAGCCACGCCGCCACCGCCATCATGACATACAGCGCCGTCCACACCGGGCTGAACACCCAGTCCGGTGGCGTCCAGAACGGCTTTGGCAGTTCCTGATACCACCCGATGCCAAGCGACGTGGCGAGGCCGCCGATCAGCATGCCGACGAAGGTGACACCGAGGAAGGCGGCGAGCCCGATCAGGCTGCGCCGGGTGTCGATCCTGGTCATGGCGGCGTCCTTGCCGGTTGCCACTTCAGACCCGCGCGGCCGTCTTGTCGGAACGCGGCCCGACGAACAGCCAGACCAGGAAGCCCAGCAACGGGAACAGCAGTATGAACAGGATCCACAGCACCTTGGCGCCGGTGCCGCGATTGGAGCCGAACACGTTGACGATGGCCCAGATATCCGCGACCAAAACCAGCAGGCCGAAAAAGCTGCCGACTTCCATGAACTCCATGCGATCCTCCTGATGCCCCGATTTCCTGGCCAGGGGCCAGATCACCCGTTGACGTGGGGTGTCGGGCCGTTCTTTGCAACGCGAGGTGGCGGGGCGGAGTTCCTTGAGAGCGTCGGAGCCGACTATCCCGCAGGCGCAACCGGTCCCTCGGGACCAGCGTTTTGCTGCCGCGCAGACTTCACCGCGGGCCGCGTGACCAGGGGCGGTCAATGGGGCTATCATTGCAGAACCGCCGAGTGTGGTTGCCCGAATTTCCTCGCGTCCCGGAGGTACTCCATGACGTCAGCCGTCGGGCCTCGCGGCCCCCGCATCTACAATCTGTTCCCCTTGCTGGCCGGCCCGGTTTCCGACTGGCACCGTCACCTGCCCCGGATCGCACAGATGGGGTTCAACTGGATTTACGTGAACCCTTTTCACTTTCCCGGCTTTTCCGGCTCGCTCTACGCGGTGAAGGACTACTACCGCCTGAACCCCATGCTGCGCGGCAATGCCTACGAGGCCGACGACGCGCTGTTGCGCAACTTTTGCGACTCGGCCGCCAAGCTTGGGCTGAAGGTGATGATGGACCTCGTCATCAACCACACCTCCAAGGACAGCGAACTGGCCGCCCAGCACCCCGAATTTTTCGCCCGCGAGGCCGACGGCAGCCTGAAAAGCCCCTCCGCCATCGACCCGGCCAATGCGGAGAACATCACCGTCTGGGGCGATCTGGCGGAGGTCGACTTCACCCCACGACCGGAACTGGACGGCTTCGTCCGCTATTTCCAGGAGGTGGTGCGGCATTACGTGAAGCTGGGCGTGCGCGGCTTCCGCTGCGATGCCGCCTACAAGGTGCCGGCCGACATCTGGATGACAGTCAGCCACGCCGCCCACGGCATCAACCCGGATGTGCTGTTCTTCGCCGAAACCCTCGGCTGCCGCATCGAGGAGGTGGAGGCCCTGCGCCCCGCCCGCTTCGACTACCTGTTCAATTCCGCCAAGTGGTGGGACTTCAAGAGCCCCTGGCTGCTGGAGCAGTACAACCGCTTCCGCCTCATCGCCCCTTCCATCGCCTTCCCGGAAAGCCACGACACCCCGCGCCTGCGCCAGGAGCTGGAGGAGCGCGGCATCACCAGCCCGAAGCAGATCGAACAGCACTACCGCTCGCTCTACCTGTTCACCGCCACCTTCGCCACCGGCGTAATGATGCCCATGGGCTACGAATACGGCTTCCGGGCACCGCTGCATGTGGTGGAAACGCGGCCCGAACACTGGGAGCAGCCACTTTTTGACATCTCCGACTACATCTGGCGCGTCAATCAGATGCGGGCCCTGGTGCCGACGCTCAATCGCGAGGGGCCGCAGTATCAGGTGTGGTCGCCCACCGGCGTCACCGGCCTGCTGCGCAAGGATGCCGAGGGCCAGGACTGGAGCCTGGTCGTCATCAACCCCGAAGCGCGTGGATCGTGGACACTGGCCGGCGACGGCTCCGACCCCATCGCCCGCATCGCCATGCGGGGGCACGAGGTCACGCCGGGCGGGCGCTGTGCCGCCGGCACCGGCGAGGACGGACTGACCAGCAAGGCCGGGGAGATCCGCGTCTTCACCGGCGACGGCCCCACCGACTAGGAGACCCCGCGCCAGGCGGCAACTTGGAAAGGGAGAACATCGCACATGGCCTACGACGCACCGCAGGGACAGCAGCAGCGCATCGTCACCCCGCAGGAGTTCGCGGGCCATGTCCGCAGCCGCTCCATCGTCATCCAGAACGTCCGGCCGGAGATCGACGGCGGCCGCTATGCCGTCAAGCGCGAGGTCGGCGACGCCCTGGAAGTGACGGCCGAGGTGTTCAAGGAAGGCCACGGCCGCATCAGCGCCATCCTGAAGGTGCGCCGGTTCTCCGACGGGTCGGACGCCTGGCAGGAACTGCCGATGGAGCTGATCAACCCCGGCCTCGACACCTGGCGGGCGAGCGTGGTGCTGCCGGAGAACACCCGCTACGTCTACACCATCGAGGCCTGGGACGACCCCTGGGCCACCTGGCAGCACGACATCGGCAAGAAGATCGAGGCCGGGCAGGACGTCGGCCTGGAACTGACGGAGGGCCGGGCGCTGGTCGACAAGGCCCAGGGCCGCGCCGATGCCGCCGATGCCCAGGCCTTCGACCTGCTGATCCAGCGCATCGAAGCCGCCGCCGATGCCGAGGAAAAGGCCGCCGTCATGCTCGGGCGGCAGGCCGACGACCTCATGCGCCGCTGGCCCGACCGCTCGCGCGCCGTCTGCTACGACCGCCTGCTGGAGGTGATGGTCGATCCAGTGCGAGCCCGCTTCGCCGCTTGGTACGAGATGGCGCCGCGCAGCCAGGGCAGCGACCCCGACACATCCTCCACCTTCGACGACTGTATCGCCCGCCTGCCGGCCATCCGCGCCATGGGCTTCGACGTCGTTTACCTGCTGCCCATCCACCCCATCGGCAAGGTGAACCGCAAGGGCCGCAACAACGCCGTCACTACCCAGCCCGGCGAGCCCGGCAGCCCCTATGCCATCGGCTCCGACGAGGGCGGCCACGATGCCGTCCACCCGGAACTGGGGACGGAGGCCGACTTCCGCCGCTTCGTCGCCGAGGCGAAGAAGCTGGGCATGGAGGTGGCGCTCGACATCGCCGTGCAGTGCGCCCCCGACCATCCGTGGATCAAGGATCATCCCGAGTGGTTCGAGTTCCGCCCCGACGGCACCATCCGCTATGCCGAAAACCCGCCGAAGAAGTACCAGGACATCGTCAACGTCAACTTCTACGGCGACCACCAGCGGGAACTGTGGGAGGAACTGCGCCGGGTGTTCCGCCACTGGGTGGACTGCGGCGTCACCATCTTCCGCGTCGACAACCCCCACACCAAGCCGGTGCCGTTCTGGGAATGGCTGATCCGCGAGATCAAGGACGACCACCCGGAGGTGGTGTTCCTGTCGGAAGCCTTCACCCGCCCGACCATGCTGAACATGCTGGCCAAGGTCGGCTTCAGCCAGTCCTACACCTACTTCACCTGGCGCAACTTCCGGCACGAATTGGAGCACTACCTGACCGATCTGGTGATCGAGGGCGAGACGCGCGAATACCTGCGCCCCAACTTCTTCCCCACCACGCCCGACATCCTGCCGGAATACCTGCAACGCGGCGGCCGCCCGGCACACATGATCCGCCTCGCCCTGGCCGCCACGCTGTCGTCGGTCTATGGCATGTACAACGGCTACGAGCTGATCGAGAACGAGCCGGTGCCGGGCAAGGAGGAATTCCTCAACTCGGAGAAATACCAGTACAAGGCCCGCGACTGGACCGCGCCGGGCAACATCATCGACTTCGTGACCGAGCTGAACCGCATCCGCGCCGAGAACCCGGCCCTGCACGAACTGACCAACCTGCGCTTCCACGGCAGTTCGGACCAGAACGTCATCTTCTACGGCAAGCGCAGCTTCGACGACGGCAACATCATCTTCGTGGTGGTGAACCTGGACCCGTTCGAGCCCCATTCCTCCACCCTCACCTTCCCGCTGGAGGAACTGGGCATCGGCCCCGACGACGCCTTCGCGGTGGAGGAACTGTTCTCCGGCACCCGCCGCTTGTGGCACGGGGCGGAGCACGACGTCACCCTCGACCCCGAGGCCAACCCGGCGATGATCTTCCGCGTCACCCGCTGGAAGACGGTGGATTACCACAGCCCCTGCTACTGACCGGCCGCCGCCGCTGCTGCCGTCCCGCGCCGCCGCCGCCGCCGACCCGCCCGCACGACCCGACGCCCACCGCCCCCTGGGGAGACCGATGACCGACGATCCGCTCTGGTACAAGGACGCCATCATCTATCAAGCCCACGTGAAGGCCTTCTTCGATGCCAACGACGACGGCATCGGCGACTTCAACGGACTGACCGCGAAGCTCGACTACATGGTCGACCTGGGCGTCACCGCCGTGTGGATCCTGCCGTTCTACCCCAGCCCGTTGCGGGATGACGGCTACGACATCGCCGACTACAAGGCGGTGAACCCGCGCTATGGCACCATGAAGGACTTCCGCACCTTCGTGAAGGAAGCCCACCGGCGCGGGCTGAAGGTGATCACCGAACTGGTCATCAACCACACCTCCGACCAGCATCCGTGGTTCCAGAAGGCGCGCACCTCGCCCAAGGGCTCCAAGTGGCGCAACTTCTACGTCTGGTCCGACACCGACCAGAAATACCCCGGTACCCGCATCATCTTCCTGGATACCGAGCCGTCCAACTGGTCGTGGGACCCGGTGGCGCAGCAGTACTACTGGCACCGCTTCTTCAGCCACCAGCCGGACCTCAACTGGGACAACCCGGCGGTGTTCGAGGAAGTGACCAAGGTGATGAAGTTCTGGTTCGATGCCGGCGTCGACGGCATGCGGCTGGACGCCATCCCCTACCTCATCGAGCGCGACGGCACCAACAACGAGAACCTGCCGGAGACCCACGACGTCATCAAGCGCCTGCGCGCCTGGATGGACGAGCACTTCCCCGGCCGCATGTTCCTCGGCGAGGCCAACCAGTGGCCGGAAGACGTGCTGCCCTACTTCGGCGAGGGCGAGGGCGACGAGTGCAACATGGCCTTTCACTTCCCCCTGATGCCGCGCATGTACATGGCGCTGGCGCAGGAAGACCGCCTGCCCGTCACCGACATCATGCGCCAGACGCCGGACATCCCCGACAAGGCGCAATGGGCCATCTTCCTGCGCAACCACGATGAACTGACGCTGGAGATGGTCACCGACCGCGAGCGCGACTATCTGTGGAACTTCTACGCCATGGACCCGCGCGCCCGCATCAACCTGGGCATCCGCCGCCGTCTGGCGCCGCTGGTGGACAACGACCGCCGCAAGATCGAGCTGCTGAACAGCATGCTCATGTCCATGCCCGGCACGCCCATCGTCTATTACGGCGACGAGATCGGCATGGGCGACAACATCTACCTGGGCGACCGCGACGGCGTGCGCACCCCCATGCAGTGGACCATGGACCGCAACGGCGGCTTCTCGCGCTCCGACCCGGCCCGCCTCTACCTGCCCTGCGTCATGGACCCGGTCTACGGCTTCACCACCGTCAACGTCGAGGCCCAGGCCCGCAGCCCGTGGAGTCTGCTCAACTGGATGCGGCGGCTGATCACCGTGCGCAAGATGCACCAGAGCTTCGGCCGCGGCGAACTGAAGTTCCTCTATCCCGGCAACCGCAAGGTCCTGGCCTACCTGCGGGAGCACGAGGGCGAGTCCATCCTCTGCGTCTGCAACCTCAGCCGGGCGCCGCAGGCGGTGGAACTGGACCTGCGCGATCATGCCACCCGCGTGCCGGTGGAACTGCTCGGCCGCTCCGCCTTCCCGCCGGTGGGGGAATTGCCCTACCTGCTCACCCTGCCTGCCTACGGCTTCTACTGGTTCCTGCTGGCCGACCAGGCGGAGGCGCCGGGCTGGCATGTGGAGGCGGTGCAGGCCATGCCGGAACTGCTCACCCTGGTGGTCGGCAACGGGCTGGACAGCGTCACCCAGGGCCGCAACAAGGACATGGTGGAAAGCCAGATCCTCAAGGGCTACCTGCCCAAGCAGCGGTGGTTCGGCGCCAAGGACGACCAGATCGTCGAGGTCACCGGCTCCGACCATGCCCTGCTGGAGGGCGAAGGCGGCCAGTTCCTGCTGCCGATCTACACGGTCAACACCGCTGGCGGCAAGCCGGGGGACTACTTCCTGCCGCTGACGGTGGCGTGGGAAACGCGCGACGACGACCCGTTCGGCCGCCTCGCCCCCTTCACCGTCGCCAAGCTGCGGCGCGGCCCGACCGTCGGCGCCCTGCACGACGCCACCGCCGACCCGCGTTTCACCACCGCCATGGTCACCGCCATGCTGGAGGGGCGCGAGATCGCCACCGGCGCCGGCGGCCGGATGCGCTTCGTGCCGACGGAAACCGGGCGCGGCATCACGCTTGACCGCGACGGCGAGATCCAGCGGCTGTCCAAGGAACAGTCCAACACCTCCGTCCTGGTCGGCACCCAGATGGTGATGAAGGTGCTGCGCCGCCTGGAGCAAGGCACCCACCCGGAGATCGAGGTCGGCCGCTACCTCACCGACGTCGCCCGCTTCGAGAACATCCCGCCGCTTTATGGTTCGGTGGTGCTGGAGGACTCGGCCGGGCGCGAGACGGCATTGGCCGTGTTGCAGGGCTTCGTCCGCAACCAGGGCGACGGCTGGAGCCACACCCTGGAATACCTGGACCGGGTGATGGAGGAAGCGGAGCTGACCTCGCCGGCCCAGGCAGAGGAAGACACCGGCCCGCACGAATTTTTCCTGACCCTGATGACCACCCTCGGCACCCGCGTCGGCGAGATGCACAAGGCCTTCGCCCTGCCGACCGACGACCCCGCCTTCGCGCCGGAGCCGGCGACGGAGGCCGACATCGCCGCCTGGGCCGACTCCCTGGCCGGGCAGGCCGCAGAAGCGCGCCGCCTGCTGGAAGCGGCCCGTCCGTCGCTGGAAGGCGACACCGCCGCCGACTGCGACCGCCTGCTGGCGGCGTGGGATGCCATCGACGAGCGGGTGGCGGCCCTGCGATCCCTGCCGGTGGCGGATCTGGTGAAAACCCGCTTCCACGGCGACTTCCACCTCGGGCAGGTGCTGCTGGCCCACAACGACTGGGTGTTCCTCGACTTCGAGGGCGAGCCGGCCCGCCGGCTGGAGGACCGCCGCAGCAAGACCTCGGCCCTGAAGGACGTGGCGGGCATGCTGCGGTCGTTCGACTATGCCGCCTCCGCCGCCCTGTTCCGGCGGGCGGAGATGAACCCCAACGCGAGTGACCGCCTGCGTGGATTCGCGTGCGACTGGCAGGCCTCCACCGCCGCGGCTTTCCTTCTCGGCTACCGCGACGGCATCGCCGGATGCCCGGTGTGGCCGGGCGACGGCGCCACCGCGGCCGCCCTTCTTGAAGCCTTTACACTTGAAAAAGCCCTATACGAAGTATGCTACGAAGTGGCCAACCGGCCCGACTGGCTGCGCATTCCGGTTCAAGGCGTGCTAAGGCTAGTCGCATCGGAGCGCCCCGAGCAATGAGGGAAGAACGCATGACCCAGGCCCTGACCGTCGAACGCGCCGCCGTCGAGTCCATCGTCCGCGGCGACCACGGCGACCCCTTTGCCGTCCTCGGCATGCACGGGGGCAACGGCCGGCCCGTGGAAGTCCGTGTCTTCCTGCCGTGGGCGGCGAGCGTGTCGGTGATCGACGCCGCCGACGGCAGCGAGGTGGCGGCGCTGGACCGCATCCACGACGGCGGCTTCTTCGCCGCCGCCCTGCCCGGCCGCACCAGCCGGTTCCGCTACCGCCTGCGGGCGGCCCCGCGCGACGGGGCGCCGACCGAGTTCCACGACGTCTATTCCTTCGCCTATGTGCTGGGGGAGCTGGACGTCCACCTGCTGGCGGAAGGCAACCACCTGCGGGCGTGGGAGAAGCTGGGCGCCCACCCGCTGGAACTGGGCGGGGTCGCCGGCGTGTCCTTCGCCGTGTGGGCGCCCAATGCCACGCGGGTGTCGCTGGTCGGCCCCTTCAACGGCTGGGACGGCCGCGTCAACCCCATGCGCAAGCGCCAGGAATGCGGCGTGTGGGAAATCTTCATGCCGCACATGACGGTGGGGGAACTTTACAAGTTTGAACTGCTCGACCCCCACGGCACCCTGCTGCCGCTGAAGCTTGACCCCTACGCCTTCCACTGCGAGCACCCACCCGCCACGGCCGCCGTCGTTCACGGCACGCCGGAGTTGGAATGGAGCGACGGCGAGTGGATCGCCGAGCGCGAGCGCGCGCTTCAGACCGGCTCGTGCCTGCATTCGGCCATGACCATCTACGAGGTCCACCTGGGCAGTTGGAAGCGCCACGACGACGGCAACCGCTATCTCACGTACCGCGAGATGGCGGACACCCTGGTGCCCTACGTCAAGGACATGGGCTTCACCCACATCGAGGTTCTGCCGGTCCACGAGTTTCCCTTCGACGGCAGTTGGGGCTATCAGCCCATCGGCCTGTTCGCCCCCACCAGCCGCTTCGGCAGCCCGCGCGACTTCGCCCATTTCGTCGATGTCTGCCACCGCCACGGCATCGGCGTCATCATCGACTGGGTACCCGGCCACTTCCCGACCGACGCCCACGGCCTCGGCTACTTCGACGGCACCCACCTCTATGAGCATGCCGACCCGCGCCAGGGCATGCACATGGACTGGAACACCCTGATCTACAACTACGGCCGCCGCGAGGTGCAGAACTTCCTGCTCGCCAACGCCTTGTTCTGGATCGAGTATTTCCACATCGACGGGCTGCGGGTGGATGCCGTGGCATCCATGCTCTACCTCGACTATTCGCGCGAGCAGGGGCAGTGGATCCCGAACGAATACGGCGGTAACGAGAACCTGCCGGCTATCGCCTTCCTGCGCCGGCTGAACGAACTGGTCTACAGCCAGGGCCGTGGCGCCATGACCATCGCCGAGGAATCCACCGCCTGGCCCATGGTCAGCCGGCCGGTGTACCTGGGCGGCCTCGGCTTCGGGTTCAAGTGGAACATGGGCTGGATGCACGACACCTTGCAGTACATGAGCAAGGACCCCATCCACCGCCGCTATCACCACAACCAGATGACCTTCGGCCTACTCTATGCCTTCAACGAGAACTTCGTGCTGCCCCTCAGCCACGACGAGGTGGTGCATGGCAAGGGCTCGATGATCGGCAAGATGCCGGGCGACGACTGGCAGAAGTTCGCCAACCTGCGTGCCTACTACGCCTTCATGTGGGGGCACCCCGGCAAGAAGCTGCTGTTCATGGGCGGCGAGTTCGGTCAGTGGGCGGAATGGAACCACGACAAGGGCCTCGACTGGCACCTGCTCGACACGCCCGCCCATGCCGGCGTCCAGCGCCTGATGCGCGACCTCAACCTGACCCTGAAGGCGCTACCCGGCCTGTGGACGCAGGATTTCGAGTGGACCGGCTTTGAATGGGTGGATGCCTCCGACGTCGACAACTCCATCTTCTCGTTCCTGCGCAAGACCGGCGACGAGGCCGATCCGCAGCCGGTTCTCGTCGTCTCCAACTTCACGCCACAACCCCACCAGGGTTATCGCATCGGCGTGCCGACGGGCGGGTTGTGGCGGGCCCACATCAACACCGACGCCGAGATTTACGGCGGCTCCGGCTGCGGCAACGGCGACGGCGTGATGGCCGAGGCGGTGGAGCACCACGGCCGCCCCTACTCCCTCTGTCTGACCCTGCCGCCGCTCGCGACACTCTATTTCACTCCTGAGCGTTCATCCGGGTGACGGAGGCCGCCGGTGGCCTCCTCGCCCGCGAGCAGACAAGGAGGCCCCGGCGGATGCGCGATCACCACCCCATGCCCTTCGGTGCGGAACTCACCCCCGACGGGTGCCGGTTCCGCCTGTGGGCACCGGATGTTTCCACCGTCACGCTGTGCATTGAAGGACCAGGCCCGGGGCGGGAATTCGCCCTGACGCCCGACGACCAGGGGTGGGTCGACGTGGTGGCCGACGGCGTGGTGGCGGGCACCCGCTACCGCTGGCGCCTGCCGGACGGGCTGATGGTCCCCGATCCCGCCAGCCGCTTCCAGCCCGACGACGTCCACGGCGCCTCGGAGGTCATCGACCCGCTCGCCTTCCGCTGGACCGACGGCGACTGGGAAGGGCGGCCGTGGGAGGAAACCGTCCTCTACGAGCTGCACATCGGCACCTTCACCCCCGAAGGCACCTTCGGCGCTGCCATCGACCGCCTGGACCATCTGGTGGACCTAGGCGTGACGGCGGTGGAACTGATGCCGGTGGCCGACTTCCCCGGCCGCTGGAATTGGGGCTACGATGGCGTTCACCTGTTCGCGCCCGATGCCCGCTACGGCCGCCCCGACGACCTGAAAGCCCTGGTGGATGCCTGCCACGCCCGCGGGCTGCAAGTGTTCCTGGATGTGGTCTACAACCACTTCGGGCCGGAGGGGAATTACATCCACCCCCTCGCCGGCCGCCACTTCTTCGACGACCGCAAGCACACGCCCTGGGGCGCCGGCATCGCCTTCGACGCGCCGCACGGCAAATGGGTCACCGACTTCTTCGTCCACAACGCCCTCTACTGGGTCGACGAGTATCATTTCGACGGCCTGCGCCTGGATGCCGTCCATGCCATCATGGACCGCCGCGACCTCGACGTGCTCGACCGCATCGCCGAGGCGGTGCATTCGCGCGAAGGGCACGACATGCGACGCATCCATCTGGTGCTGGAGAACGACCTCAACTCCGCCCGCCGGCTGAAGCGCGACGGCCGCCTGCCGACCCACTACGTCGCCCAGTGGAACGACGACGCCCACCACGCCCTGCACTGCCTGGTGACGGGAGAGGGCGGCGGCTATTACCGCGACTATGCCGCCGACCCGGCCGCCTACCTCATGCGCATCCTGGCGGAGGGCTTCGCCTACCAGGGCGAGCCGAGCCCGCACCGGGGCGGCGAGGCGCGCGGCGAGCCGTCCGGCCACCTGCCGCCCACCGCCTTCGTCACCTTCCTGCAGAACCACGACCAGATCGGCAACCGCGCCATGGGCGACCGCATCGACAGCATCGCCCGGCCGGAGGCGGTGATGGCGGCGGAGAGCATCGTCCTGCTGGCCCCGGCCATTCCGCTGCTGTTCCAGGGCGAGGAATGGGGCTCGCGCCGGCCCTTCCTGTTCTTCTGCGACTTCGGCGAAGACCTGCACGAGGCGGTGCGCACCGGCCGCCGCGCCGAGTTCGAAAGCTTCCCCGAATTCCGCGACCCGGCGGCGCGGGAGAAGATTCCCGACCCCATGGCTGAAAGCACCTTCGAGGCCTCCCGCCTGGATTGGGGCGAGTTGGAGAGCCCCTTCCACGCCGACCGCCTCGCCTTCACCAAGGCGCTGCTGTCGGTGCGGCGGCAGGAGATCGTACCCCGCCTCGCCGCCATCGACGGTGGCAAGACACGGGCGGAGCTGATCGCCGACGGCGTGCTGGCGGCCCGCTGGCCGCTGGACGACGGCACCCGGCTGTCGCTGCTCGTCAACTTGTCGGACCAGGCGGTGGATAACATCGTGCCGCTGCAAGGCCGCACCATCTGGACCACCAACACCGCCGGCGGGCCATCCGGCGCGCTGAACCCCTGGGCGGTGATCTGGGCGATCGAGCACGCGCAATGACCAACCGCATCATCCCCGACGCCACCTACCGCCTTCAGTTCAACAAGGACTTCACCTTCGCCGACGCCGAGCGGCTGGTGCCCTATCCGGCGGACCTGGGCATCAGCCATATTTATGCCTCGCCGTTCTTCAAGGCGCGGCCGGGCTCGACCCACGGCTACGACATCATCGACCACAACGCCCTCAACCCCGAGGTCGGGGACGAGGCGGCGCTGGCCCGTCTGTCGGGCGCCCTGAAGGCGCGGGGCATGGGCCAGATCGTCGACTTCGTCCCCAACCACATGGGCGTCGCCGAGGCCGAGAACGGCTGGTGGCTCGACGTGCTGGAGTATGGCCAGGGCAGCCCTTTCGCCGAATACTTCGACATCGACTTCCACCCCGCCAAGACCGAACTGCGCGGCAAGGTGCTGCTGCCGGTGCTGGCCGAGCCTTATGGCGATGCGCTCGCGAACGGGAGCCTGCGCCTGCTCGTCGATCCGGCAAGCGACCAGGCCGAGCTGGAGACTCCCGGCGGCCGCTATCCGGT
>JAEWWF010000042.1 GCA_023396465.1 Pseudomonadota bacterium | reverse complement strand
GCCATGGCGACGAGGCGCGCTCGGCCGCCGCGCTGGCCTCGGCAGCCAAGACGCTGGAGGCGCTGCACGCCGCCATGTTGCGGTTCGACAGCTGCCCGCTGAAGGTGACGGCGGCCAACACCGTCTTCGCAGACGGCAACCCGCAGGCCGACCTTATGGTCATCGGCGAGGCGCCGGGGGCGGAGGAAGACCGCCAGGGCCTACCCTTCGTCGGCGCCAGCGGTCAGTTGCTCGACACCATGCTGAAGTCCATCGGGCTGACGCGGCAGACCTTCTACATCACCAACGTCATCCCCTGGCGGCCGCCCGGCAACCGCAAGCCGACCCCGCAGGAGGTGGGCATGTGCCTGCCGTTCATCCAGCGCCATATCGAGCTGGTGGCCCCCAAGGTGATCCTCATGGTCGGCGGGCTGTCGGCCTCGGCGCTGATGGCGCGGGTGGAGGGCATCACCAAGCTGCGCGGCCGCTGGACCGACTATGCCAGCCCCGGCCTCAGCCATCCGGTGCCGGCCATCGCCACCTTCCACCCGGCCTACCTGCTGCGCAGCCCGCAGATGAAGAAGCTGGCGTGGCGCGATCTGCTCTCCCTGCGCCAGCGCATGCGGGACCTGGGCTGCGCCGGCATCGACTGAGCCGCCGGACGGGGCCGCCCCTCGGCGGGACGGGAGCCGGCCCTCACCGCACCGGGCAGGGGTCGCCGTCCACCGGCGACGGCGCCGACGGCATGCGGGCGCGGATGGTGCCAGCCCGGCGCTGGATGTAGGCGGTGGGCTCGGCCGGCGACCAGCGGAGGGGATTGGGCAGCACCGCCGCCATCAGCGACGCTTCCTGCCGCGACAGCTTGGCCGCCGGCTTGTTGAAATAGCGCCGCGCCGCCGCTTCCGCCCCATAAAGGCCCGGCCCCCATTCGGCGATATTGAGATAGACCTCCATGATCCGCTTCTTCGGCCATGCCGTTTCCATCCACGGCGTCATGTAGAGTTCCAGGCCCTTGCGGATGGGGTCGCGGCCCGGCCACAGGAAGGCGTTGCGGGCGGTCTGCATGGAGATGGTGGAGGCGCCCCGAATGCTGCCGCCATCTTGCCAGTCCTGCCACGCCTTGCGCATCTCGCGCACATCGAAGCCGGTGTGGGTACAGAAACGGGCATCCTCCGCCGCGATGACGGCGCGGATGAGGTCGGGGCTGATATCCTCGATGGCGGTCCAGGTGCGGTCCAGACCATGGCCGGTCACCACCCGCACGATCTGCAAGGGCGTCAGCCACACCGGCACCCAGCGATGCAGCAGCACCTGTACCGCCGGCAGGGCGAACAGGATGAGCAGCAGGGCCAGCGCGAGGCGCCGGCCCAGGCCGCCGCCTCCTCCGCCGCCGCGCCCGCCGCCGCGGGTGAAGATGCGACGGCGAGGCAGCGTGTCGGGCGGCGGTCCGGCGGAACGTCCGACCATGGGCCTCCGGTTACAGGCGCTCGACCACGAGCGCGATGCCCTGGCCACCGCCGATGCACATGGTCACAAGGCCGTAGCGGCCGCCGGTGCGGTGCAGTTCGTACAGCGTCTTGACGGTGAGGATGGCACCCGTCGCCCCCACCGGATGACCGAGCGCCACGGCGCCGCCGTTGGGGTTGACCTTGTCCGCCGGCAGGCCGAGTTCCTGCGACACGGCACAGGCCTGGGCGGCGAAGGCCTCGTTGCTTTCGATGACGTCGAGGTCGGCGACGGTCAGGCCGGCCTTCTTCAGCGCCACCGGCACCGCATGGACGGGGCCGAGGCCCATCACTTCCGGCGCCACGCCGGCATGGCCGTAGGAGACGATGCGGCCGAGCGGCTTGAGGCCGCGGCGCGAGGCTGCCTCCGCCTCCATCAGCACCAGGGCGGCGGCGCCGTCGTTGATGCCGCTGGCATTGCCGGCGGTGACGGTACCGTCCTTCTTGAACACCGCCTTCAGCTTGGCCATGCCCTCGGCCGTCGCGTCGCGGCGAACGTGCTCGTCGGTGTCGAACACAATGGTGCCTTTGCGCGACTCGATCTCGACCGGAACGATCTGCTCCTTGAAGTAGCCGGCGTCGATGGCCGCAGCGGCGCGGCGGTGGCTTTCGGCGGCGAAGGCGTCCTGCTGCTCGCGGCTGATGCCGTGGCGCTCGGCGACGTTCTCCGCCGTGATGCCCATGTGGCCGTGGCCGAAGGGATCGGTCAGGGCGCCGACCATGGCGTCGACCATGGCCACGTTGCCCATCTTCTGACCCCAGCGGGCGGCCGGCAGCATGTAGGCGCTGCGGCTCATGCTTTCGGCGCCGCCGGCGACGGCGATGTCGGCATCGCCCAGCATGATGGTCTGGGCCGCCGACACGATGGCCTGCACGCCCGAGCCGCACAGGCGGTTGAGCGTCATGGCCGGCGCCTCCACCGGCACGCCGGCCTTCACGGCGGCGACGCGGGAGATGTACATGTCGCGCGGCTCGCCATGGATGACGTTGCCGAGCACGGTGTGCTGCACCTCGGTCGCCTCGATGCCGGCACGGCTGATGGCTTCCTTGATGACCAGGGCACCGAGGTCGATCGGCGACACGTCCTTCAGGCTGCCGCCGTAGTCACCGATGGCGGTGCGGGCGCCGCTGAGGATCACGACATCACGGGTCTGGGGCATGAGGAACTGTTCTCCCTGGGGGTCTCATGATGGCGGCTCATCCGTCCGACGGCCGCCCATTGGTCCTGCGTCAGTCGTACCGCACCTCGTGGGCGCGACCATGAATGCGCAGGTATTCGGCCAGGTCCGGGTGGGCCCGGGTGGTCATGTCGTGATGGCGGGCCATGGCGGAGACCAGCGCGCCGTCGCGGCCAAGTTTATCGTCGGCCATGGCGATCAGCAGGCTGTTGGGCCAACTGCGCGGGCGGATGCGGCGCAGGTGGTCGAACACGTCCTCCTCGCGGCCCGGATTGAACTGGGCCATCAGGATGGCGGCGGTGGCGGTCGACCGCGACACGCCGGCATGGCAGTGAATCAGCAGGTGTTCCACCGTGGCGGCACGAAAGCTTTCGCCCAGGTCGAGGATGCGGTCGACCACCGCCTCGTCAGGCATGACAGCGCCATCCACCGGCGTCACGTAGTCGTCGAACCGCCACACCACCCGCTGGTGGGTCGGATAGATCTCGAACACCTCCGGGTCGGGGTGGGTGGGATCGAGGATGGTGACGACGTGGCTCACCCCCTTCTCGGCATGGATCATCAGCTCGCGCAGGCCGCAGATGGTGATGCGGTAGGGCACAAGGTCGGTGAGGATCGGGGTCGTGCAGGCGTCGGTGGAGGTCGAGGTCGTCATGTCACCACGGTCTGGTCGGCAGGGGGCTGGAAGGGGTGCGCGCCTCATATGGTCATGGCAACCGGAGCGATCAACGGCGCCGGCGGTCAGTCGCTATCCTGCGGCGGGTCGTCGGAACTGTCGAGGTACTGGTCGATCATGTCATAGAGCACCGGCGCCGACAGCTCGTCGGTGACCGCCAGATTGGAGGCGGTGCCGTAGATGTTCAGCAGGTAACCGCGATCGGCGCACACCTTTTCCAGCGCCGTCACGAAGGGGATGATGACGGAGTCGTTCAGGCTGTCGAAATCGGGGCACTGCTCCATGCGGGCGAGCAGGTCGCGGTAAAGATCGGTCTGGCCTTTGGCCATGGCGGCGGCATCTCCTGTCGGTGCGGTCGGAAATCGAGCCGCAGTGTAGCCGCCACGGCCGCCGGTTGGAACCCATGCTTGATGTGTGGGGGAAGACCGGTACAGTGCGGATAGGACGAAAGACGACCAGGGACGGGCCGCCATGGCCATCGCCACCTTCGCCGACCTTCTCGCCCCGATCACCCCGGAGGAGTTCTTCCGCGACTACTACGGCCGCAAGGCGCTGCACATACCCGGCGCCGCCGACAAGTTCGCCGGCGTGATGTCGTGGGAGCGGCTGAACCGGCTGCTGAACATGACGGCGATCTGGTCGCAGGAAAGCATCCTGCTCAAGCACGATACCCAGACCATCCCGCCGCAGGCTTATTCCATCGCCACCACCGACCGGCGCGAACAGCCGGTGCTACAGCCCGACCCGGCCAAGGTGATGGAGTTCATCCGCCGCGGCGCCTCCTTCGGCCTCAACAACATCGACACCCTGGGCGACGGTCTGCGCACCGTCGGCGATATCCTCGAGTCGGCGCTGGCCGGCAAGGCGCAGGCCAACCTCTATTGCTCGCGCAGGGAAACGCAGGCCTTCGGCGTCCACTTCGACACCCACGACGTCTTCGCCATGCACTGCGAGGGCGAAAAGGAGTGGCAGCTGTACGAGACGATGGAGGACAACCCCATCAACCACCCCGCCTTCAAGAAGCTGCCCATGGACCAGCGCCGCGCCCGCGCCGGCAAGGTGGCGCAGCGGCTGGTGATGAAGCCGGGCGACCTGCTCTATGTGCCGCGCGGCCTCTATCACGATGCCCTCTGCCGCACCGACGGCTGCGTCCACATCGCCTATGGCGTCACCACCGTCATCGGCATCGACGTGCTGACCCTGCTCAGCAACCGCGCCCCCGGCGAGACGCTGCTGCGCCAGACCCTGCCCAACC
>JAEWWF010000362.1 GCA_023396465.1 Pseudomonadota bacterium | reverse complement strand
GCCAGCGCCGTCTGATTCACCCGGCTACGGCTGGAGTGCAGGTCCATGTTGCCGTCGGCCAGCTTGCTGATCTTGGCGAGGCCGCCGGCCAGGGTCAGGCGGTCCACCGGGTGCCGGCGCAGGTACTTCAGCACCGCGCCGGCGAAGTCGCCCATGTCGATCAGCGCCTCTTCCGGCAGTGGATAGAGGCGGCGGGCGGCGGTTTCCGAGGTATTGCCGGTGGCCGCCAGCAGGTGGGCGCACCCAGCGGCGCGGGCGACGTCGATGCCACGGTGGATGCTGTGGATCCAGGCGGCGCAGGAATAGGGCACCACCACCCCGGTCGTCCCCAGCACCGACAGGCCGCCGACGATGCCGAGGCGGGGGTTCATGGTCTTCCGCGCCAGCGCCTCGCCGCCCGGAATGCTGACGGTGACCTCGACATCCACCAGCCCGCCAGCCGCCTCCAACGCGAGGTTGTCGGCGATCATGGCGCGCGGGCCGGGGTTGATGGCGGGCTCCCCCGGCGGCAGCGGCAGGCCCGGTTTGGTGACGGTGCCGACCCCCACCCCGGCGCGGAAGCGCAACCCGCTGCCCGGCGGCAGCGGGCGCAGGGTGACGACGATCTCGGCGCCGTGGGTGACGTCGGGGTCGTCGCCGGCATCCTTGATGACCGAGGCGGTGGCGCTGCCGCCGTCGTCGGCAAGGGCGTGGCGGTTGAGGGCGAAGGCCGGGGTCAGTCCACGCGGCAGCACGATCTCCACCGGGTCCGGGAAGGCGCCGGTGCGCAGGGCGGTCAGGCAGGCGCGCGCCGCCGCGGTGGCGCAGGCGCCCGTCGTCCAGCCTTTGCGGAGGGGGCGGGTGTCGGTCATGGGGCGATCCTACACCGCCGCCCCGGCCGCCGCATCAGTGCCGCGCGTCGCCGCGCCCGCGCACCGCCAGCAGAAACACCGCCAGCGTGGCGAGGCCCATGAGACCGATGGAGGTGGTCATGACGCGGGTGGTGCCGTCGTGCAGCAGCCCCACCAGCCATCCCACCAGCGCCCCCGCCCCCATTTGCAGAAAGCCGAGCAGCGATGACGCCGTGCCGGCCATGTGCGGAAACGGCGCGATGGCGCCAGCGGTGGCGTTGGGCATCATCAAGGCGGCGCCGAGGAAGTAGACGGTGACGGGCGCCACCACGGCGGTCAGGGTCGCCACCCCGGCCCAGGCCAGCACCAGCGCGGCGAGCCCACCGACGGCGCAGATCACCGACCCGATGGCCAGCATGCGCTCGATCCCCAGCCGGCCGGTGAACCGCCCGCCGCCGAAGGCACCGGCGATATAGCCGATCACCACGGCCATGAAGGCGAAGCCGAAATGCTGCGGCTCCAGCCCCAACACGTCGATGATGACGAAGGACGAGCCGGAGATGAAGCTGAACAGCCCGGCGAAGGCCAGCGCCACGCACAGGGTATGCCCCATGAACAGCCGGCTGCGCAGCAGTGCCGCGAAGTTGCCGGCCAGCCGCGCCGGACGCAGCGCCAGCGGATCGCGATGGGCATTGGTTTCGCGCAGCAGCATCCAGGTGGCAAGGGTCAGCAGGATGCCGAACAGGGTCAACACGACGAAGTTCGACCGCCAGCCGAAGACCGCATGCAGCGCCCCGCCCAGCAGCGGCGCCACCGCCGGCGCCAGCGCCATGGCCGAGGCCATGTAGGACAGCATGCGCGCCGCCTCCTGCCGCTCGTAGACGTCGCGCACCACGGCGCGGCCGATCACCGGCCCGGCGCAGGCCCCCACCGCCTGCACGAAACGGCCGATCAGCAATGCCTCGATGCTGCCCGCCACCATGCACAGCAGGCTCGCCAGCACATACAGACCGGCGCCGGCGATCAGCACCGGGCGGCGCCCGAAGCGGTCGGACAACGGACCGTAAATGAGCATGGCGACGGCGAAGCCGGCGGTGAACACCGACAGCGTCAGCTGCACCATGGACACCGTGGTGTCGAAGGCCCGCGTCATGTCCGGCAATGACGGCAGATAAAGGTCGGTCGAGACCGGCCCAAAGGCGACAAGCCCCGTCAGCAGGATGGCGATGGGCAGGGAGCGGGGATCGGGCTTGCTGGACATGGGGGATTGTTTCAGATGAAATCGGCGGGGAAGGCAGAGTGACCCCTGCCCGCCCCGCCGGTCAAGCACCGTGGCGGATGACGTGCCCCGCCCTCAGCTGGCCGCCACCACCGGGGCCGCCTTGCGCATGTCGCCATGGTCGCGGAACGCCCGGTGCAGGTCGAAGGCGTGGTCGAGCAGGTGCGGCGTCTGGCCGCCGACGGCGCGCTCCGCCTCCCGCACATAATCGCGCAGGTAATCGCGGTACTGCGGATGGACGCACTTCTCGATCACCACCCGCGCCCGTTCACGCGGCGCCAGGCCGCGCAGGTCGGCGAGCCCCTGTTCGGTGACGATCAGGTCGACATCGTGCTCGCTGTGGTCGACGTGGCTGACGAAGGGCACGATGGAGGAAATGGCGCCGCCCTTGGCCGTCGACTTGGTGACGAAGACCGACAGATAGGCATTGCGGGCGAAATCGCCCGAACCGCCGATGCCGTTCATCATCTGCGACCCCAGCACATGGGTCGAATTAACGTTGCCGTAGAGGTCGGCCTCCAGCGCCGTGTTGATGGCGATGAGGCCAAGACGGCGGATGACCTCCGGGTGGTTGGAAATTTCCTGCGGCCGCAGCACCAGCCGGTTCTTGTAACGGCCAAGATCGCCCAGCACGGCGGCGTGGCGGTCCGGCGACAGGGTGATGGAGCTGCCGGAGGCGAACACCAGCTTGTCGGCGTCGAACAGGTCGAAGGTGCTGTCCTGCAACACCTCGGAATACATGGTCAGGTCGTGGAATCCGGTGTCGATGAAGCCATGCAGCACCGCGTTGGCGATGGAGCCGATGCCGGCCTGCAACGGCGCCAGCGACAGGCCGAGCCGGCCGCGCGCCACCTCGTTCTCCAGGAATTCGGTCAGATGGCCGGCGATCCGCCGCGTCTCGCCGTCGGGCGGCTGGATGCTGGCGCAACTGTCCTGCTTGGCGGAGATGACGATGGCGGCGATGCGCGACGGGTCCACCGGGATCGACGGCAGCCCCACCCG
>JAEWWF010000401.1 GCA_023396465.1 Pseudomonadota bacterium | reverse complement strand
ACTACGCGAGCCACCTTGCCATCATCAACGCCGTCGATGGCAGCGTGTCGCGGGTGAACGAGCCGGGCCGCGCCGTCTGGCTCCAGACGCGGATCACCTTCTGACGCCAACGACGGAGGCCAGGCGCGTCCAGCCGCCCGGCCTCCGTCTCCCGTCGCCGCCTGCCCCCCGACCTCCGGCGCAAGCGCCATGCCTTTTCTTATGGCGCAAGACGAGTTGATCGCCCCCGTGCGCCGCCGGTAAGCTGCCCCCTACCGTCGCGGAGCCAGGACGGCACGGTCGCGCGCCCCGTGTCGCCGCCCTGCCGCTTGCGGCGCCGGACATCGGGGCCTTGTCGCATGTCCCGTGCGACTTCGGGCGGGAGCGTCGTTCCTCATGCGGATTTCATTGGCGGTCGCGTCACGGTGCCCATGGCGCACTGCCGCCCTTGGTCTGATCCTCGCCGCCTTCCTGACCGCCGCCCCAGGGCCGGCGGCGGCCAATCAAGCCCCGGCGGCGGTGGAGATTCCCTATTGCGTCGACCCGGATTGGGCGCCCTATGAGCGCATCGACGCATCCGGCCACCACGAGGGCATCGCCGCCGATCTTCTGACCCTGGCGGCGGATCGCGCCGGGCTTCGCCTGCGGCTGGTCCCGACGGCCGAGTGGTCCGCCTCGCTGGAGGCCGCCAGGGCCGGGCGCTGCGTCATGCTCAGCTTCCTCAACGAGACCCCGGCCCGGGCCGAATGGTTGAGCTTCACCGAACCGCTGTTCATCGACCCCAACGTGCTGGTGGCGCGCGAGGATCACCCCTACGTGGCCGATCTGGCGGCGGAGGGCGCCAAGGTGATGGCGCTGCCCGAGGGGACGTCGGTGGAGGAGCGGCTGCGGCGCGACTTCCCGCACCTGCGCATCGTCACCACCAAGAGCGAGGTGGAGGCCTTCGCCATGGTCTCCGAAGGCCGCGCCGACCTGACGCTGCGGTCGTTGAGCGTGGCGGTCTACGTCATCCGCAGGAATGGCTACTTCAACCTGAAAGTCGCCGGTCAGGTGCCGGGATACGAAAACCGCCTGCGCGCCGCCTTCCGCAAGGACCACGCCGATCTGGTGCCCGCCCTCAACGCCGGCATCGCCACCCTGACGGCGGCCGAGCGGCGGGAGATCGCCAACCGCCACGTCTCCATCACCATCGCCGCGCCGGTGAACTATGGGCTGATCGGCGCCATCGTGGCGGTGCCGGTGCTGGTGCTCATGGTCAGCCTGTTCTGGCTGGCCCGCGTGCGGATCCTGAACCGCCGCCTGCGCGCCAGCGAGGAACGCTACCGCCTGGCCCAGGAGGCCACCGGCCTCGGCATCTGGGACTGGGACTGCGCCAGCGACCGTATCATGTGGGATGCCGGCAGCTGGCGCCAGCTCGGTCATCCCGCCCACGCCCGCGCCATCCCGCTGGCCGAGTGGCGCAGCCTCGTGCATCCCGACGACCTGGAGGCCGTGGAAACGGCCTTGCAAGGACATCTGGCGCGTGGGGACGACTTCGCCCTCGAAATGCGCTACCGCCGCATCGATGGCGCGTGGGTCTGGATCCACAGTCATGGCCGGGTGGTGACCCGCGACGCCGCCGGCCTGCCCTTGCGCATGATGGGCATCCACACCGACATCAGCGCCCGCAAGCAGGCGGAACTGGCCTTGCGCGAAAACGAACGGCTGTACCGGATCATCTTTGAAAGCGTCTCCGACGCCCTGTTCCTGGTGCAGGTGGAGGCCGATGGGGGCTTCCGCTACCTGCGCACCAATCCGGCCCACCGCTCCGCCACCGGCTTGCCCGACCTGAAGGGACAACGCCCCGCCGACGCCCTTCCGCCCGCGCTGGCCGGGCGGGTGACGGACCGCTATGCCGCCTGTCTGCGCGCCCGCGCCCCCGTCCACTACGAGGAAGACATGCCCTTGCCGACGGGCGTGCTGGTGTGGGCGACCAGCCTGACGCCGGTGTTCGACGAGACCGGGCGGGTGGAGATGATCGTCGGGGTCGCCCGCGACGTCACCGAGGCACGCCGCGCCGCCACGGCGGTGCGGGAGGCCCGCGAGCGGCTGGCGACCTATTTCAGCCTCGCCCCGGTCGGCATCTTCGTCGCCGACGCCGCCGGCCGCATCATCGAGATCAACGAGGCCGCCTCCCGCCAGACCGGGCTTGCCGAAGGCGTCATGCGCACCATGGCCTTCGCCGATCTGGTGGCGGTGGAGGACCGGGACGCCGCCGCCACCGCCCTGGCCGACGCCCGCGGCAGCGGCGCCGCCCTGTGGGATCTGCGTCTGCGGCGTCAGGCCGGCGGCTGGTTCTGGGCCTCGGTGGTGGTCGGCGGCCTGCCGGGCGGCCACGTCATCGGCTTCATCGAGGACACCACCGGCCGCCGCCGCATGGAAACCGAACTGCGGGAATCCAACGCCGAGCTGGAGCAGTTCGCCTACGCCGTCTCGCACGATCTGCGCCAGCCCCTGCGCATGGTGACCGGCTTCACCCAGCTGCTGGAACGCTCGCTCGGCGATACCGCCGACGACCGCCAGCGCGAATTCCTCTCCTTCGTCCGCGACGGCGCCAAGCGCATGGATCAGATGCTGCTGGCGCTGCTGGAATATTCCCGCGTCGGCCGCCTGGGGGAACCGAGCCAGACCCTGAACGTCGGCGAAGTGGTGGCCGAGGCCCTGCATTACCTCAGCCCGGCGCTCGCCGAGGCGCAAGCGCGGGTCGAGCAACCGGCCGCCTGGCCCCTGATCACCGTCAGCCGCAACGAGGCGGTCCGCCTGTTCCAGAACCTGCTCGGCAACGCCCTCAAGTATCGCCGCCCCGACGTGCCGCCGGTCATCACCCTGGCGGTGGTCCCCAGGCCGGACGGTTACGAGTTCCTGGTGTCCGACAACGGCATCGGCGTCGATCCGGCGCTCATCGGGCGGCTGTTCAAGATGTTCCAACGGCTGCACACCCAGGACGCCTACGAAGGCACCGGGATTGGCCTGGCGCTGTGCCGCCGCATCGTGGAACGGCACGGCGGCCGGATCTGGATCGAATCAGCCGGACAAGGCACCGGAACCACGGTCCACGTCTTCCTGCCCGACCACCGGGCGGGAGAGGCGTGAGGGGCGTGCGCTCAGGGTGCCGCGGCCGCGCGCCCCTTTATGGGGCCCCCAAACCCCTATTCTCCTTATAAAAAAGCAATCCTCTATGCCCTATGGCATATTGGATGCACGCTCAAGTTTGGGAACCATAGAAAATGGATGCCCCAGCACGGCGCCTAACAGGCGCCTGCCGAACATACCGCCCCTGAACCGTCCCCTTGCGAAGGACCCCGGCCGATGGCGTTGACCTACTCCATGCTTCTGGATGCCACGCGCGACCACGCTGCTTTCCGGCGGCGGCGGCGCTTGCAGCCGGTCGGCGGTCAGGGGGACATGGTGTTTCCGCCCACCTATCCGGGCGACGGCCAGAACAGCCCGCCGCGCCATGTGTTCGAGCGACGGCGGCGGGAAGGGCGGGACGAGCCGGTGTGGTGCGTGCTGCTCGACAGCGTGCAGTCCCAGGCCAACCGCATGGAAGAAGCCTTGTTGGAGGCGGCGCGCGACGGCCGGATCGTCCTGCCGCGCCTGGCGGTGGATTTCGCCGCCGCCGGCATCGGCACCATCGGCGAGATCACCTCGCTGGACGCGCCGCACCGCATCTATGACGCCATCCTGCGCGACAGCCTGCTCGGCGGTCAGCCCTTCGGCAAAAGCCCGCAAGGTAAGGCCCTCAAGGCGGCA
The DNA here is from genome assembly GCA_023396465.1 of Pseudomonadota bacterium. Classification (GTDB taxonomy): domain Bacteria; phylum Pseudomonadota; class Alphaproteobacteria; order Rhodospirillales; family Rhodospirillaceae; genus Caenispirillum. The sequence continues at coordinate 2,997 of JAEWWF010000401.1, read as the reverse complement.
ACCCCGAAGGATGCCTCGGCCATCCTGGAGATGTCGCCGTCGTCGCTGCTGTTCGGGGCCTGGAACTCCACCGGCGAGGGCGGCGGCCTCGGCGCCAAGTTCCCGCGCGCCATCGTGTCGGAGATCATCGGCGTCGACGTGCCGGTAGAAATGGCGCCGCGACACCGCCGGGATGCGCTGCCCGAGGTCCAGACGGCCGCCCGCCGCACCGGCAGCCGCATGGACCCGTTAGGTGTCGTCAAAAGCGTCACGATCTATCAGCATAAGGACGACCATACAGACTGGACACCAGACCCAACGCTGGCAGCTGTCGACAAAAAGGGAGCGCCCATCAAGTTTGCGCGAAACGAAAAGAACAAAGACGCCGGTAAACCGGCTATCATCAATCACGGCAACATTGCCCCGTCCGTCCAGGCCCTCGGCGTCACCTGCGCCCATGCCGAACAGACCGTCGTCATCACCCTTGCCGGCCTGCGGCGGCTGCGGTTCGGCAAATCGGCGGACGGCGATGCCGCCGGCCGGGCGCTGATCGTCGCCCTCGGGCTGGTGGCGCTGGTGGAGCAGGACGCGCGCGGCTATTCCCTGCGGTCGCGCTGCGATCTGGTGTGCGATGACGCCGCGCCGCTGGAACTGGTCCGTGCCGACGGCAGCACCGAAAAGCTGGAACTGACGCGGGCGGAAGCCCTGGCCCTCTATGCCGAGGCGGTGACGGCCGCCGAAGCGGCCGGTTTCGCCCTCGTCAAGGTTCCGATCACGCTGACGCCGCAGGACAAGCTGGTCCATATCGTCAAGGAGAGCATGGAGCGCGCCTTGTCCGACCAGGGCGAGGACACCACCGACACGGACGCCTGACCATGCTGGTCATCGAGGTCGACTATCTGAGCGGCGTGACGCGGGCGGCGCGGGACGACGGCGAAACCCCCGACTGGCCACCGCAACCGGACCGGCTGTTCTCGGCCCTGGTGGCGTCGTGGGCGGCGCGCGGGGAAGACCCGGCCGAGGCCGACGCGCTGCGGTGGCTGGAAGCCCTGGAGCCGCCGCCGGTGCTGCTGTGCTCCTCCGCCGGGGAACGGTCGGTGGTGCCTGTTTTCGTGCCGCCCAACGACGATGTCGCGACCCGGCTCGCCATTCTGCCCACCCGCCGCCGCCGTCAGCCCCGCGCCTTTCCCGCCGTCGCGCCCGATAGTCCGGTGGTGCGGTTCGTGTGGGCGGCGGAGCCGGACAACGCGGTTCTGGCCGCCCTCGATACCCTGGCCCGCGACACCAGCTATCTCGGCCATTCGGCCTCGGTGGTGCGCTGCCGCGCTTTTTGCGACACCCCCGATCTGTCGCAAGGGCGGCCCGTCAACCGGCGCCTGTATCCCGGACGGCTGGCCGAACTGGTCGCCCTGCATCAGCGCGGCGAACGTCCGAGGCCGGGGGCGGCGGTGTTCCCGCCAAAGGCCGCCACCGCCGTCGCGCCGGCCTCGGTGTTCGGCGCCGCGTGGATGGTCTTCGCCCATACCGGCGAAAAGCGCCCCGACACGGTGGCCGCCGCCGTCGCTTGCAAGACCCTGCTGCGCACCGTTCTGAGCGGCTATGGCACCCGCCCCATTCCGGCCTGGGTCAGCGGCCACGCTCCCGACGGCACACCGCTGACCACGCCCCATCTCGCCGCCGTCCCATTGCTGGATGCCGGCTGGGAGCACTCGCGCGGCCGCCTCATGGGGCTCGCCCTGGTGCTGCCGCGCTTCGTCACCGAGGCGGTGGAACGGGCGCGCGATCCGCTGGCGACCACCGTCGACCGCGCCGACGTCGCCGCGCTCGACGACATGAACGGGCTGGAATTGGCGCTGTCCGTCGTGTCGCGCGGCCGCCGGCTCCAGCTTCGGCTGCCCGGCGGTCTGGAATGGCAGCTGTCGACCGAGCCGGACACCACGCGGCAGTCGCTGCGGCCGGATATCCACACCGGCCCGTCGACCACCTGGGCGACGGTGACGCCGCTCGCCCTCGACCGTCATCCCAAGCGCCCCGGCGACATCGAGGATGCCATCGCCCGCGCCTGCGAGCGCATCGATCTGCCGACGCCGAAAACCGTGATGATCGCGGAGACCTCGGCCCTGCGCGGGGTGCCGCCGCTGCGCTCCGGCCCGGAGTGGACCCGGTGGCGCTTGCCGGACGTCCTCGCCCGCCGCCGCCTCGTCCATGCGGTGATCAATTTCGCCACGCCGGTCGCCGGCCCCGTCATCCTGGGCGCCGGCCGCTTCGTCGGCCTCGGCCTGTGCCGACCGCTCGACAGCCGGGGGGATAGCGACGCATGACCCCGCCCCGCCCCACTCTCTCCGCCGCCGATTTCCCCGCCGTGTTCGCGGCCATCCATCGCCATGCGCCGTTTCCCTGGCAGGTCCGCCTGCTGGGCGATCTGGTCGCGGGGCGCGGCTGGCGCCCCATCGACCTGCCGACCGGCAGCGGCAAGACCGCCGTTCTCGATGTCGCCCTGTTCCATCTGGCGCTGGAGGCGCACAAGAAAACGGAGCGGACGGCGCCGGTGCGTATCGCCTTCGTGGTCGATCGCCGCCTCATCGTCGATGCCGCCCATGAGCGGGCGAAGACCATCGCCGCCGCCCTTCTGGAAGCCGACCCGGCGGGCTCCGAGCCGTGGGATCGCATGGCGGCGGCCTTGCTCCTGTTGGCCGGCGACGGTCCGCCGCTGGTGGCGCAAGCCCTGCGCGGCGGCCTGCCGCGCGAGGCCGATTGGGCCCGCACCCCGGCCCAGCCGACCATCCTGTGTTCGACCGTCGATCAGGTCGGCTCGCGTCTGCTGTTTCGCGGCTACGGCGTCTCCGACAGCATGAAGCCGGTGCATGCCGGGCTGCTTGGCTCCGACTGCCTGCTGCTGCTCGACGAAGCCCACTTGTCGGAGCCGTTTCGCCAGACCCTGGCGTGGATCGACCGCTACCGCCGCGCCCCCTGGACCGAACGGCCGCCGGCGCCCTGGCAGGTGGTGCCCCTGACCGC
>JAEWWF010000119.1 GCA_023396465.1 Pseudomonadota bacterium | reverse complement strand
TCCCGTTCCAGACCACCGCCATGAACGAGGTGACCACCATCCTCGGCGGCATGGACAACGTGGAGCAGGCGGTCCTCAACATCTCCAAGCGGGCGAAGCCGCGCATCATCGGCATCTGCTCCACCGGACTGACCGAAACCCGCGGCGAGGACACCGGCGCCGACATTCGCCTCATCAAGGCCCGCAATGCCGAGGCGCTGGGCGGCTGCGAGCTGGTTTTCGCCGCGACGCCCGACTTTGCCGGCGGCATGCAGGAAGGCTGGGGCAAGGCGGTGGCGGCGATCATCGACGCCTTCGTGCCGGCCGCCGACGGCACCCGCGCCCTGCGGCAGGTGAACATCCTCGCCGGCTGCCACATGACGCCCGGCGACGTCGAGGACCTGCGCGACATGGTCGCCGCCTTCGGGCTGGAGGCCATCGTGCTGCCGGATCTGGCGGGATCGCTGGACGGTCACGTTCCGGGCCGCTACGTGCCCACCACCTACGGCGGCACCACGCTGGAGGACATGGGGCGCATGCACCGCTCCGTCGCCACCATCGCGGTGGGGGAGCACATGCGCATCTCGGCCGAGCGGCTGGAGGCGCGCACCGGCGTGCCGACCCGCTTCTTCGACGGCCTGACCGGCCTGGATGCGGTGGACCGCCTGATGGTGGCGCTTTCGGACATCTCCGGCCAGCCGGTGCCGCGCAAGTACCGCCGCCAGCGCAGCCAGCTGGTGGACGCGATGCTCGACGGCCACTTCCACTTCGGCCAGAAGAAGATCGCGCTCGCTGCCGAGCCCGACCTGCTGTGGGCGGTCGGGCGCCTGTTCACCGACCTGGGGGCGGAGCTGGCGACGGTGGTGACCACCGTGCCGGCGCCACACCTGGAACGGCTGCCGTGCGCGCAGATCATCGTCGGCGACCTATGGGACATGGAGGAAGGGGCGGCGGCGGCCGGCGCCGACCTGCTGGTGACCCACAGCCACGGCCGCCAGGCCAGCGAGCGTCTGGGCCTGCCGCTGGTGCGCGTCGGCTTCCCGCAGTTCGACCGCATCGGGGCGAGCCATCAGACGCTGATCGGCTACCGCGGCACGCGGGAGCTGGTGTGCAGCATCGCCAACACCTTCATCGACAGCCAGCACGCCCACAGCCCGCAGGACTGGCAGGAGGATCGCCATGGCGGTTCGCACGCTGCGGCTGGTTGAGCACTCCGCGCCGGCCGATGCCGCCGGCGCCGACCGCAAGAGGGGCACCATGAAGATCGCCTTCACCACCCAGGACATGAAGACCTGCGACGCGCATTTCGCCAGCGCCCGCAACATCGCCGTCTACGAGGTTTCCAAGGACGGCTACCGCTTCCTCGAAGCCATGCAGTTCGACAACACCAGCAACGAGGAAGGCAAGCACTCCGAGGACGGCGACGACCGCATCGCCGGCAAGGTGGCGGCGCTGGGCGGCTGCACCATCCTGTTCGTGAAGGCCATCGGCGGGCCGGCGGCGGCGCGCGTGGTGCAGGCCAAGGTCCACCCGATCAAGCTGCCGCAGCCGGAGCCCATCACGGTGGTGCTCGACCGCATGGTCGGCATGCTGAACGGCGCCCCGCCGCCGTGGCTGCGCAAGGCGCTGGCCCAGACCGACGACCGCGACATGAGCTTCATGGAGGACTGACTGACATGACCACCGACGTTCTGGAGGCCGGCCTCGACGGCGATTTCGTGAAGGAACTGGTGCGCCAGATCCGCGCCCACGACAGCTACGGCACCTGGGAGCGCAAGGACGACGCCGCCCTGCTGGCCGACTTCATCGTCACCAAGGAACAGCGGCGCGAAATCCCCATCATCGGCGATCCCGACCCCGACATCCTGTGGCGGATCGAGATGTTCTACGCCGCCGTCGGCCTGCTGGTGGAACGCCGTACCGGCCGCATGTGCAGCCCGATGATGAAGATGAGCCACGAGGGTTTCGGCCGCCTCATCATGACCACCGGCCGGCTGGTGGCGGTGGTGAAGTCCCTGCGCGACGTCCACCGCTTCGGCTTCGAGACCTTCGCGAAGCTGGACGAGGCCGGCGAGAAGCTGGTCACCGACGCCGTGAAGTGGATCGAAAAGTACCCGCAGGTGGCGGACGAGTGAGGAGGACGGCGGCATGTCGGAAATCGACGACCTGAAGGCGGAGCTGAAGAAGCTCTCGGCCCGCGCCACCACGGCGAAGATGAACCTGCACGACCTGTCGGAGGAACTGCCGACCGACTGGGAGAAGATCCCGGAGGTGGCGCAGGCGACCTACGACGCCCACGCCGCCCTCATGGCCGCGCAGGCGAAGCTGAAGGCGCTGGAGGCGGCGGCGGGCTAACCGGGCCGTTCCGGCCCGGCCGCCGCGACCGCGGCGCGCGCCTCCTGGCGCGGGAGCCAAGCGCGCGGCAGCGCGCGCCCGGCGCCTGAGGGACAAACAAACCAAAGAGGGGGTAAGACTATGGCCAACGTGACTTATGCGACCCGCGACGGGACGCCCTGGGAACCGAAGTACATCGAGAGCATCAACATGGCCTCGTGCATCGGCTGCGGCCGTTGCTTCAAGGTCTGTACCCAGGGCGTGCTGGAGCTGAAGGGCGTCAACGACGAGGGCGAGCTGTGCGACCCCTTCGACGACGATGAAGAGATCGAACGCAAGGTCATGACGGTGGCCAATTCCGGCAAGTGCATCGGCTGCAACAGCTGCGCCGCCGTCTGCGGTGCCAACTGTCAGACCCACGCCGCCGCCGCGGCCTGAAGCGGAGACGGCACATGACGCAGACGGTGTATCGCAGGCTCATGGCGAGCGGTGGCTTGGGGGAGTACGTCGACCGCCATGTCTTCGCCTGCGTGATCGCCGTCTGTCGTGGTGATCCGGCGCGGACCCTTGCCGACGGCACGGGTCTCGCGCCGGACACCTTGACCCTGCTGGTCGACCTCCATTTCCCCGGCTGCGAGGACATCCTCGCCGACCCCCCGACGGCGGTGCCGGACACCGCCGCGGCGCTGGAGGAAGAGGACCTCGTCCAGCTGCTGCTGGATCACCGCAGCGATCCTCACAACATCCGCTCCGCGTGGATGGCGGCGCTGGTGGCCCGCCGCTCGCTCGGGGCCAACCACCTGTGGCAGGACCTCGGCCTGACCCGCCGCGACGAGCTGTCGGCCCTGCTGACCCGCCACTTCCGGCCGCTGGCGGCGCTGAACGTGCAGAACATGAAGTGGAAGAAGTTCTTCTACCGCCAGCTCTGCCAGCGAGAGGGTATCCTCATCTGCAAGGCCCCCAACTGCGAGGTCTGCACCGACTTCACCCACTGCTTCGGCCCCGAAACCGGCGACCCGCTGGCGGCCCTGGCGGAGGCGGCGCGCGTGGCGGCGGAGTAGCACGGGCGGCGCGAGCGCACATAAAATGAAAATTGATGAAAAAGCATTTTTATCATAAAACGGAGCCGTCCTGATGTGAGGAGGCTCCCTGCCATGACGTGGTTCATCCCGCCCTATCTCCTGCTTGCCTGTATCGGCGCCATGGCGCTGCTGAAGGCGCATCTGCCGCTGGCGCCGCTGCTGCCGGAGCCGGCAGGGCTGCTTGGCGGCGGCAGTCTGGTGGCCGCCGGCCTGGCCCTGGTGGTTGCCGTGCGCCTGAAGTTCCGCCGGCGGAGCACCGATATCCACACCTTCCGACCGCCGACCGTGCTGGTGCAGGACGGCCTGTTTGCCCTCAGCCGCAATCCGCTCTACCTCGGGTTCGTCGTGATCCTGCTGGGGGTGGCGCTGATGCTGGATGCGGCCAGCACCCTGGCGATCGTCGCGCTCTTCATTCTGGTGACCGACCGCTGGTACATTCGGCATGAGGAGATGGCGGCGCTGCGTGCCTTCGGCCCCGAGTACGAGGCCTACCGCCGCCGCACGCGCAAGTGGGTGTAGAGCCGTTGGCAAGACCGAAGACCGATGTCGCCGCAGTGCGGGCGGCCATGCTGGAAGAGGCGGAGCGTCTGCTGAGGCGCCACGGCGCGAGCAAGGTCACCGTTTCCGACATCGCCACCGCCTGCGGCATGTCGCAGTCCAACGCCTATCGCTTCTTCGCCAGCAAGCAGGCGCTGCTGGAGGCCCTGGGCGAGCGCTGGTTCGCCGACATCGAAGCACACCTGGCCGAGGCCGCCGAGGCCCCCGGTTTGACGCCTCTCGCCCGGGCGGAGCGCCACATCCTGCTTCAGTACAGGGCCAAGCGCGACCGCTACGCCGCCGACCCGGAACTGTTCCGCGCTTACGTGGCCCTTGCCCTTGGCGCCATGGCGGTGGTGGAGGCTCATCTGGCGCGGCTGCGGGCGCAACTGGTGGGCATTCTGGAAGCGGCCTCCGCTGCCGGCACCCTCGGCGGCTGGTCGGCGGCGGAGGCGGCGGCGGTGCTGGAGGCCGCCACCGTCCGCTTCCGCGACCCCACGCAGATCATGCGCTACGCCGACATCGACACGGCCGCCACGGTGGTACGGGTGGTGCGGGTGGTGCTGGCGGGCTTGCCGGTCACTGCCCCGGAATAACCGCATAGTCCGTGCGTGTTTCATGTCGTGAATGCGACACAGCCCCGTTGTTGTCGGGAACCCACCACCCGTCGCGACCGACGATTCCTTCCACATCAAGCACTTAACACTTGGCATCCGGCTTGCTTTTCCTCCGGGTAGAGGTTTCCCCCACGGAGGATGATGCAATGCTCGACGTGACCTCGAACGCTGTGGATGCCATCCGTCGCGTGCTCGGCAAGGGCGATACCGCCGCGCCGGCCGCCGGCCTGCGGATCATGGTCTCGGCCGGCGGTTGCTCCGGCTACCAATACCGCATGGGCCTGGTGGCGGCGGCCGAGCACTCCGACACCGTCATCGACCTGGACGACGTCAAGGTGTTCGTCGACGCCGACAGCGCCCCGCTGCTGGCCGGCGCGCGGCTGGATTTCGTGGAAGACATCTCGGGCTCCGGCTTCGTGTTCGACAACCCGCAGGCGGCCGACAAGTGCTCCTGCGGCAAGTCGTTCTCCTGCTGAGCGGCTGACCCGCGCCCGGCCCCACACACCGCCCGCCCGCCCGCGAAGACGACGACGACACGTAGACAGGAAGGCTCCCCGCCATGTGGAACTACACCGACAAGGTCAAGGAATACTTCTTCGATCCGAAGAACGCCGGCGTGCTGAGCGATGCCAACGGCGTCGGCGAGGTCGGCTCCATCTCCTGCGGCGATGCGCTGCGCCTGATGATCAAGGTGGATGACGCCACCCACGTCATCACCGAGGCCCGCTTCCAGACCTTCGGCTGCGGCTCGGCCATCGCGTCGTCGTCGGCGCTGACGGAACTGATCATCGGCAAGACGGTGGACGAGGCGCTGGCCGTCACCAACCAGGACATCGCCGATTTCCTGGGCGGCCTGCCGCCGGAGAAGATGCACTGCTCGGTCATGGGGGCGGAAGCCCTGCGCGCCGCCATCGCCAACTACAAGGGCGTCGAGCTGGACGAGGACGACCACGAGGAAGGGGCGCTGCTGTGCAAGTGCTTCGGCATCGACTACGGCATGGTCGAGCGCGCCGTCCGCACCAACGGCCTCACCACCCTCGATCAGGTCACCGCCTATACCAAGGCCGGCGGCAGCTGCAAGACCTGCCACGAGAAGATCGAGGAAGCCCTGGCCGAGATCAACGCCGCCATGGTCGCCGAGGGCGCGATGGCCGCCTCGGAAGCCTTCGCCGTCGGGGCCGCGCCGTCGCCCAAGGCGCCGGCCAGCCCCATCGTGGTGAAGAAGCCCGGCACCTCCGCCCCGGTGCAGGTCAGCCCGCTCGCCGCCCAGGCGGAGAAGGCCCGGCCGGCCGGCCTCACCAACCTCCAGAAGATCACCCTCATCCAGGCCGCCATCGAGGACATCCGCCCGCAACTTCAGCGCGACGGCGGCGACATCGAACTGGTGGACGTGGACGGCGACACGGTGGTGGTGAAGCTGTCGGGCACCTGCGTCGGCTGCCAGATGAGTTCCATCACCATCCAGGGCGTGCAGGCGGCGGTGATGGAGAAGGTGGGGCGGCCGCTCCGCGTCATTCCGCACACCGCCCTCGCCAGCGCCTGACGCCCCCGACCCCCGCGAGCCGAGAAAGGGACACGCCATGACCGCCGTGACCGCCGCGCCCAAGGGCATCTACCTCGACAACAACGCCACCACCCGCGTCGATCCGCGCGTGGTGGAGGCCATGCTGCCGTTCTTCACCGAGCAGTTCGGCAATCCGTCCTCCATCCACAGCTTCGGCGGCGACGTCGGCAAGGCCGTGCGCTGGGCGCGCGATCAGGTGAAGGCCCTGCTGGGCGCCGAGCACGACACCGAGATCGTGTTCACCTCCGGCGGGACGGAAAGCGACAATGCCGCCATCCTGTCGGCCCTGAAGACGCAAGGAAGCCGCAACGAGATCATCACCTCGGCGGTGGAGCATCCGGCCATCCTGTCCCTGTGCGAGTATCTGGCCAAGCACGAGGGCTACGTGCTGCACGTCATCCCGGTGGACAGCCTCGGCCGGCTGGATAT